>CAYGJI010000005.1:0-66098 GCA_964350125.1 uncultured Paludibacter sp.
GTTTATCAGGGAATATCCGGATCCAAATCTGACCCTGACGTTGCATATAGCGGGTTACAGCAATACGGGCAGCTTCAATCTGACGACCGGTAAGCCATTTCGACTGTAATGATTTTATGCCGAAAGAGCCGAATGCCAGTTGATTACCTCTCTCAGCATTGCCTTTCATGCGCCCCTTCTGCTGTCTCCTGAACTTTGTTTTTTTAGGTTGTAACATAATTTCCTTAAATCAAATTCATTAATAACAGTTTACTTTCTTCTCTTTTTGAATCCTTTGCCACCACGATCGTTGTTAAAACGGTCATTTCCACCGCGCGAACCTTCCTTGGCAGCGGTAAAGGACGGAGCCAGGTCTTTCTTACCATAAATTTCTCCACGGCAAATCCAGACTTTCACACCGATGATACCCACTTTGGTCAATGCCTCGGCATGGGCGTAATCGATATCGGCCCTGAAGGTATGTAAGGGGGTTCTTCCTTCTTTATACATTTCAGAGCGTGCCATCTCGGCACCATTCAAACGGCCTGAAACCAGAATTTTAATTCCTTCTGCACCTATGCGCATCGTCGAAGCGATAGCCATTTTAGTTGCGCGACGGTAAGCAATCTTACCTTCAATCTGGCGTGCCACATTATTTGCTACAATTACAGCGTCAAGTTCCGGACGTTTGATTTCAAAAATATTGATTTGAATCTCCTTATCAGTGATTTTTTTCAATTCTTCTTTCAATTTATCCACTTCCTGTCCGCCTTTGCCGATGATAACACCGGGGCGGGCTGTACAAACAGTAATAGTTACCAACTTCAACGTACGTTCGATGACAATACGCGATACACTGGCTTTGGCAAGACGAGTATTCAGATATTTTCTGATGTTGCTGTCTTCCAGGATGGTATCACCGTAATTGTTTCCACCATACCAGTTCGAATCCCATCCACGGATAATTCCCAGGCGGTTGCTTATCGGATTAGTTTTTTGTCCCATCGAGTATTAATTTTCGTTTTCGTTAGTATTCTTGCTTTCTACAAATATAGTTACGTGATTCGAACGCTTGCGGATACGATAACCACGTCCCTGTGGAGCGGTACGCAATCTTTTCAGCATCGTGGCTGAATCAACATAAATATTACTCACATATAAGCTCGCATTGTCGGCTTTCTGCTCAGTTTTGGCTTCCCAGTTGGCGATAGCCGATTTCAGCAGCTTTTCGAGTCTTACTGAAGCCTCTTTCGACGAAAACTTCAGTACGCTAAGGGCCTTGTTCACCTCCATACCGCGAATGAGGTCTGCCATCAAACGCATTTTGCGGGGAGATGTTGGCACATCATTAAGCTTTGCGAAGTATTGCGCCTTATTGGCTTCTTTTCTACTTTCGGCTGATATTCTTTTTCTTGCACCCATTTTTAGAAATTTTTTAATGCTTTAATTAGATAATTTCAATGGATTATTTCTTTTTACCACCGTGACCGCGGAAGTTACGTGTAGGTGAAAACTCACCCAGCTTGTGACCTACCATATTTTCGGTAATATACACGGGAATAAATTTGTTACCATTGTGAACTGCAATTGTGTGACCTACAAAATCGGGGGAAATCATGGTAGCACGTGACCATGTTTTAACAACGGTTTTCTTTCCGTTTTCATTCATGCCAAGTACTTTCTTCTCGAGTTTCAGATTTATATAGGGTCCTTTTTTTAATGAACGGCTCATATTATTTACTTCCTTTACTTAGTTATTTTTTCTTTTTTTCAATAATATACTGGCTCGATTGCTTCTTCCGGGAACGTGTTTTGTAACCCTTAGCCAACAAGCCTTTGCGCGAACGTGGATGACCTCCGGAAGCACGGCCTTCGCCACCACCCATCGGGTGATCAACCGGATTCATTACCACACCCCGAACGCGCGGACGACGTCCGAGCCAACGGGAACGACCTGCCTTTCCTGAAATCTCAAGACCATGATCTGAATTTCCTACTGTACCCACTGTTGCTTTACACGAAGCCAACACCTTGCGCAACTCTCCCGAAGGAAGCTTCACTATGGCATACTTGTCTTCACGTGAGTTCAACTGTGCAAAAGTTCCTGCAGAACGCACCATCGCGGCACCCTGGCCCGGACGTAATTCAATGTTATGAATGATCGTACCGAGCGGAATATTCTGCAAAGGAATTGCATTTCCCACTTCAGGAGCTGCATCAACTCCCGACAATACTGTCTGACCCACCTGCAATCCGTTTGGTGCAAGAATGTATCTCTTTTCCCCATCAGCATAAAACAGCAGTGCAATACGGGCCGAACGATTCGGATCGTACTCAATGCTATTCACAGTTGCGGGAACACCGTCTTTGTTGCGTTTAAAGTCAATTACTCTGTATTTTCTCTTGTGTCCTCCGCCAATATAACGCATGGTCATCTTACCATCATGGTTACGACCACCCGATTTTTTGCTTCCGACAACAAGCGATTTCTCTGGTGCACTCGCAGTAATTGTGTCGAATGTACCAATAATTTTGTGTCTCTGCCCCGGTGTTGTGGGCTTTAATTTACGTACAGCCATTTATTTTGTTAAATAGTTTGCAGCTTTTGGTAAGCAGTAAGCGGTATGCAGTAAGCGGCAGGCATTGTTGCCATCCGTGTTTTGCTGAATACTATTTGCCTGTACCATCAACCGAATTAAATATTACTATAAAAATCAATCTGGTCACCATCTTTCAATGTCACAATCGCCTTTTTGTAAGTCGAAGTCTGACCATTGATGACACCACTCTTCGTGAAACGGCTCTTCTTCTTGGGAGCCATAATCATCGTATTCACGTTAGTAACGGTAACGTTATACAATGCTTCAACAGCTAACTTAATCTCAATTTTATTGGCATCCTTCTGAACCCTGAAACCATACCGGTTGAGTTTTTCTACCTGCTTTGTCATCTTTTCGGTGACAATGGGTTTGATGATAATCGCCATATTTATACCTCCTCTGCTTTAAAAATTTTCTCAACTGCCGTTACCGCATCTGCTGTAAACACAAGAGTTTTGGCATTAAGCACCATGTAAGTGTTTAATTCTGAAACTGTTACAACATTTACTTTTGGTAAATTTCGGGCCGACAAATATACGTTTTTATTTCCATTTGCTAAAATAATCAACGGTTTTTTATCTGCAACCTGCAATTTCTGTGTCATGGTAATCATTTCCTTCGTTTTCGGAGCTGCAAAGTCGATCTGATCAACTACTGTAATCAGACTTTCTTTGGCCTTATAACTGAGAGCTGATTTGCGGGCCAGTTGCTTCACTTTCTTGTTAAGTTTGAAACTGTAATCGCGTGGAACCGGGCCGAAAATACGACCACCACCTACACGTATCGGTGATTTTATATCACCCGGACGGGCACCTCCTCCACCTTTCTGACGTCCGAGTTTGCGGGTCGAACCTGCTACTTCACTACGTCCTTTGGTTTTGTGTGTTCCCTGACGTTGATTTGCCAAATACTGTTTTACATCCAAATAAATAGCATGGTCATTTGGCTCAATACCGAAAATGGCATCATTCAGCACAATTTTCTTTCCGGTGTCTTCTCCCTGGATATTTAATATACTTACTTCCATGATTATTTATTGATGATAACGATTGAACCTTTGGCTCCGGGCACCGAACCTTTGATAAGCAACAGATTGTGCTCGGGAATTACCTTTAATATCTGTAAATTCTGAACAGTCACCTGATCACCCCCTGTGCGTCCACCCATGCGCATACCCTTAAATACACGTGAAGGATAGGACGATGCGCCCACCGAACCGGGTGCGCGAAGACGGTTGTGTTGACCGTGAGTAGCCTGACCTACACCAGCAAACCCGTGGCGCTTAACCACACCCTGATGACCTTTACCTTTTGAAGTTCCCACTACATCTACAAATGTATCGGCTTCAAACAATTCTACGGTGATTGCTTCACCCAATTTGAACTCCTGTTCAAACCCCTTGAACTCAACCAAGTGGCGCTGTG
This sequence comes from uncultured Paludibacter sp., assembly GCA_964350125.1. Taxonomy (GTDB): domain Bacteria; phylum Bacteroidota; class Bacteroidia; order Bacteroidales; family Paludibacteraceae; genus Paludibacter. Next base: position 4,004 of record CAYGJI010000005.1, read on the forward strand.
GCGCTACCCCTGCAGCTTTAAAATGTCCGGCTTCGGGTTTGCTGGTGTGCTTTTCTTTTTTTACCTGAAAGCCTACCTGAACCGCTTTGTAACCGTCGTTCTCGACTGTTTTGATTTGGGTAACAACACAAGGACCTGCTTCGATAACAGTGCACGGTACATTTTTACCGTCGGCACTGAAAACGGATGTCATTCCGATTTTCTTTCCAATTAATCCTGGCATTTCAATTATTTTATTTACTGTTTACTACTGTACCATTTACAAATTGCCTTGTGCATGGTATATGTTTTTATCAAACTTTGATTTCTACTTCCACGCCGCTGGGCAATTCCAGTTTCATCAGGGCATCAACGGTTTTAGCCGATGAATTGTGAATGTCGATCAGTCGTTTGAACGACGAAAGTTCGAACTGCTCGCGCGATTTCTTGTTTACAAAGGTAGAGCGGTTCACAGTGAAAATTCTTTTGTGCGTTGGCAATGGGATAGGACCACTGACGTGGGCTCCAGTTGCTTTCACTGTTTTCACAATCTTTTCGGCCGACTTGTCGACCAACATGTGATCGTAAGATTTTAATTTGATTCTGATTTTCTGACTCATTGTCTTTTTAATTTATTACTATGTTATTTATACTTTCGAAACAACCGGTTAAGAGTCATTCGCTAACCGGTTACTTCATTAGAAATTACAATAATTCAACTTTTCCTTTCACTTCGGTAAGCACTGCTTTGGCGATAGCAGTTGAAACCTCGGCATAATGCGAGAACTCCATCGACGAGGTAGCACGACCCGAACTGATGGTACGAAGTGCTGTTACATATCCGAAGGTTTCTGACAGAGGCACTCTGGCTTTCACAATACGTGCACCGGTGCGGCTCGATTCCATACCTTCCACCTGTCCGCGACGTTTGTTGAGATCACCAATTACATCACCCATGTTTTCTTCGGGCGTTACCACTTCGAGTTTCATGATAGGTTCAAGAAGGACCGGTTTGGCTTTGGCACATGCGGTTTTGAATGCGATCTGTGCACAAATTTCGAACGAAAGCTGATCGGAGTCAACTGCGTGATAAGAACCATCGATTACGGACACTTTCAACTTATCGAGCGGATAACCGGCGAGCACACCATTTTTCATCGCTGTGTTGAAACCCTTCTGAATCGAAGGGATATACTCTTTAGGGATATTTCCGCCCTTCACCATATCCACAAACTGCAAAGTTCCTTCAAAGTCTTTATCGGCGGGCTCTACGCGTACAATGATATCGGCAAATTTACCACGACCACCCGACTGTTTCTTGTAAACTTCGCGAAGTTCAACCGATTTGGTAATTGCTTCTTTGTAGGATACCTGCGGTCTTCCTTGATTACATTCTACCTTAAACTCACGTTTCAGGCGGTCAATAATAATTTCGAGGTGCAATTCACCCATACCACTGATGATGGTTTGGCCGGTTTGCTCCTGAGTGTGTACAGTGAAAGTAGGATCTTCTTCGGCAAGTTTCGAAAGTCCCATACCGAGTTTGTCGAGGTCTTTCTGCGTTTTCGGTTCAACTGAAATTCCGATTACAGGTGCAGGAAAATCCATCGATTCGAGTACAATAGGATTCACTTCATCACAAAGTGTATCACCGGTACGGATATCCTTGAAACCAACTCCGGCACCAATATCACCGGCCGAAATTAATCCTACGGGATTCTGCTTATTCGAGTGCATTTGAAAGATTCGTGAAATACGCTCTTTCTTGTCTGAACGCGAGTTATACACATACGAACCGGCTTCAAGTTTTCCAGAGTAAACCCTGAAGAAACACAGGCGGCCTACGTAAGGGTCGGTAGCTATCTTAAATGCGAGTGCGGTAAGAGGCTCTTTGGCATCAGGGTGACGTACAATCTGCTTAGTTTCATCGCGGGGATCGATGCCTATAATTTCGGGAGTGTCGAGCGGACTGGGAAGAAAAGCACAAACAGCGTCGAGCATCGTTTGTACCCCTTTGTTTTTGAATGAAGACCCACATATCATCGGGTTAATCTCCATCGATAATGTTGCTTTGCGGATAGCCCTTTTAATTTCGTCTTCGGTAATGGTCGAGGGATCATCGAAATACTTTTCCATCAGAGCATCGTCGTACTCAGCCACTACTTCAAGCATTTTATCCCTCCACTCTTCGGCTTCTGCAAGTAAATCGGCAGGAATTTGTTCAATGGAATATTCTGACCCCATGGTTTCATCGTGCCAGTAAATTGCTTCCATTTTAATCAAATCAACTACTCCTTTGAATTTCTCTTCGGCGCCAATGGGAATCTGTATCGGACAGGGTTTTGCCCCCAACACTTCTTTTACCTGACGAACCACTTCGTAGAAATCGGCCCCCGAGCGGTCCATTTTATTGACGTATCCAATGCGGGGTACATTATATTTGTCGGCTTGACGCCAAACTGTTTCTGATTGCGGTTCAACGCCACCCACTGCACAGAAAGCTGCTACAGCTCCGTCGAGAATACGGAGTGAGCGCTCTACTTCCACAGTGAAATCCACGTGTCCCGGAGTGTCGATGAGGTTGATTTTATATTTGTCACCCAGATAATTCCAGGATGTGGTCGTAGCAGCCGATGTAATGGTAATACCACGCTCCTGTTCCTGCTCCATCCAGTCCATGGTGGCTGCACCATCGTGCACCTCACCAATCTTGTGAGTAAGACCGGTATAATACAGAATACGTTCTGAAGTCGTGGTTTTACCTGCATCGATGTGCGCCATAATGCCGATATTCCGGGTATAACTTAAATCTCCTATTGCCATTTGCTTGTTAACTGATGATAAACTTTCTTTTCTTTTTTCTTATACCTTAACGGATATTAAAATCTGAAGTGAGCAAATGCGCGGTTAGCTTCAGCCATGCGGTGCATGTCCTCCTTGCGTTTAAAAGCACCACCCTGATTGTTAAAGGCGTCAACGATTTCGGCAGCCAATTTATCAGCCATCGAACGACCACCCCTTTTGCGAGCGTATAAAATCAGATTTTTCATTGAGATTGATTCCTTCCTTTCAGGACGGATTTCAGTGGGAACCTGGAAAGTGGCACCTCCTACACGGCGGGATTTAACCTCCACAAGGGGAGTGATGTTTTCGAGGGCTTTCTTCCAGATGTCGAGGGGAAGTTTTTCTTCATTGGGAAGTTTGTTTTTTACAACTTCTAAAGAAGAATAGAAAATATCGAAGGCAGTGGATTTCTTGCCATCGTACATTAAGTGGTTTACAAATTGTGTAACCATCGACTCATTGAAAACGGGATCGGGTATAATGATCCGTTTTTTTGGTTTCGACTTTCTCATTTTTTTTAATTCTTTTTGTTTTTGGTTGCTTTTAGTTCTGCTTCAACGACTCCTCCGAGTCATTTACTCAACCCTCATCTGCTACCGGTAAAACAAGTTTGTTTACTTGATCTTTAATTTTTTAAAAAGGATTTGCCTGGGGATGTCTGAATTATTTTTTCTTTCCTCCTTTAACGGGAGCTCCCTTAGCTGCTGGTTGTCCTGGTTTTGGACGCTTGGCACCATATTTCGAACGACGCTGTGTGCGGCCATTTACACCGGCTGTGTCCAAAGTACCACGCACAATGTGATAACGTACACCCGGAAGGTCCTTTACACGACCACCACGAACCATCACGATCGAGTGTTCCTGCAGGTTGTGTCCTTCGCCCGGAATGTAAGCATTCACTTCCTTCTGATTCGTCAGACGAACACGCGCTACTTTACGCATGGCCGAATTCGGTTTCTTCGGAGTGGTGGTATAAACACGTACGCAAACACCACGCCGTTGCGGACATGAATCCAGCGCCGGAGATTTGCTCTTGTCAACCAGTTCTGCTCTTCCTTTTCTAACTAATTGTTGAATTGTAGGCATTTCAAAATTGTTTTAAACTTTAACTACTTTATTTTTAATTTTTTGGTATAGACCCAAAATGGGCTGCAAAGATACAAAAAGTTTTTTTATCAACAAATCAACAATTTGAATATTTTTTCCTAATATCAATTAATCAAGTGATAAGAAGAAAATAATATCGTACATGTTGATCGCTGTTTTGACATGGATTTCGTAGTTGAGTGAGGGTATTAGGCGTGCTAAACAACCGAATAAAAGTCAAAAAAACGTTCAAAAGAGCATCAATGATTTATTTGTGTTATTCGAAATTCTTATAAAATGTGACATTATTTTATTCCTGCGATTTATCATTAGCAGTGTATATCCGAAAAGCTTTTTACATATGAAGAAAACCTGAAAACCGGCACAAAGAGGCTTAAAAATCGTTATTGGGTACATTTGTATCAATACAAATTGCAATAAATGTATAATTTACATTTATTTTCGTTAGATTGTAAAATAGTTTCATTGTATTTTTGTTAAATTCGTGCTCGCAAATCTTTATCAGGAAAACACACATTAGTGAAAAAGAATACGATTCCTATCTTAATTGTCTGCCTTGCTATCATGTATTCATGCGGCGGTAACAATGCATCAAGCTTATTAACCCACACCGTTGTGCGGGCCGATTTCGAAGACTATATCCTCGCCGAAGGAGTAGCTGAGCCTGTAGTTACAACCAATGTGATTTGTCCGGCCAATATCGAAGGCAATATCATCTTCCTGGTCCAGGATGGTGCAAGGGTGGAAACAGGTGACGTAATCTGCGTTATCGAGGATAAAAACCTTCAAACTGATTATGATGAGGCCGTTACCAACCTCGAAACTGCGATTGCACAACTCAACAAGGTTAGAGCCGACCTCGATATGCAGTATGCGCTGCTTGAAGCCGAAGTAAAAAACAATCAGGCTCAAACCGAAATTGCCATGCTCGACTCCCTCCAATTGAGATACTCCTCAGAAACCATGCGAAAAATACGCGAACTGGAACTTCAGAAAGCCAGCGTTGAGAGGCGTAAACTGAATATGAAGCTGCGTACTCTACAGAAAATCCAGGCTTCTGAAATTCGCAAACACGAACTTACCATACAACGTCATCAAGCCAACAAGGAAGCCAGGGCCCAAAGACTCGAATCGCTTACCATTACCTCTCCGGGTTCAGGCATAGTACGGCGTGTTTACAACAGCCAAACCGGCAAGCGCTATCAGGAAGGAGATAATGTATGGGCAGGCAGGGCCATAGTAACTATCCCGGATCTGGAACAAATGAAAGTGCAGTTTATGGCATCCGAAGGTGATTATAAACGAATTAACATGAATGATATCGTGGAGTTCAGCTTCGATGCCATGCCGGAAAATTCGGGACGTGGCAAAATCATTAAAAAAGCACCGGTAGGCACTCCTGTAAAAAAAGACTCCAAAGTAAAATTCTTCGAAATGGAAGCTTCGGTTGATAGTGTCGATGAACCGCTTGCACCCGGACTTTCGGTCAGCAGTCGAATAATGCTGGAGGTTTTGAAAGACACCATCGTTATTCCACAAATCACTATTTTCGACGAAGATTCGATGAAGGTTGTGTATGTAAAGAAAGACAAACTCTTCGAAAAAAGGCAAGTTAGCACCGGTTTATCATCTCCGACGAATATTGTAATCACCAAGGGACTCAGGGCAGGTGAAATTATCAGCATGACCAGACCCGGCGAAAATCAAATTATCAGAACCCCAAAATCTACACGCAATGATTAAAACATCCTGTCTCAAAACCTTTTTATTTTCTCTTCTGCTGTTTTCGGCTCTGTCCCATTTCAGCAGTTGCAAAAAAAAAGAGCAATCAATCGATGTGCCTGTTGCTAAAGTCGTACAGGGCACCTTCTATCTCGAAATAGTGGAAGAAGGCGAAATTGAAGCAATCAATTCGATCAGTGTGAGTTCTCCAATGATTTCGTGGCGGTATGGTAATTTGAAAATAAATCAGATTGTGAAAGACGGCACCGAAGTTCAGGCAGGCGATACGCTGGTGGTTTTCGATCCTTCAGAAGTGAAAAGAGGTGTCATCGATGCCGAATCGCGCCTCGAAATGAATATTGCCGAACTGTCAAAAATGGAGGCGCAACATATGTCGGATCTCGAAGAACTGAAGGCTGACCTCGAAATTGCCCGCCTTTCGTATGAAATATCAAAAATCCGATTCGAAGCTGCAGGCTATGAAGCTGATATCCGCAAAAAAGAAATAAAACTCAATCTCGACAGGGCTGCCATTGCGCTCGACAGAGCCAAAGAGCAAATCGACAACCGCATCCGCATACAGAAAGAAGAAATTAAACAGCAGGTACTTTCGATTAGTCAGGATCGCGCTCGATTGACAGAAGCTAATGAAACGCTCGAAAAACTCTTTGTTATCTCGCCATCGCCGGGAATCGCCATCATCAGCCGTAACTGGACAACCGGCAATAAGTTTCAGGAGGGCGATCAGTGTTGGGCGGGGTTTCCACTGATACAGCTTCCCGATCTTTCTGCACTAAAAGCCATTGTGAAAATCAACGAAGTGGACATCTCGAAAATAACACACGGGTTGCAGGTGGAAATCAAACCGGATGCCTTTTCCGACAGCACTTTTGCGGGGCAAGTAGTGACTGTGTCGAATCTGGCTGTAAACAAAGACGACCGATCGAAGGTAAAAGTGTTTCCGGTCGATATTCATATCAATGGAAAAGATGAAAAATTGCTGCCTGGGCTAACCGTTAGTTGCAGGCTGATACTCGGTAAAATTGAAAATGCCCTGTATATCCCGATCGAAGCAGTAACAACCAGTGGTAACACAAAATCGGCATACCTCAAAACGGCTTCGGGCTTTGAACAGGTTACCATAGAAACCGGCGAAAACAACCGCAATTATGTAATAGTAACGAGCGGACTTGCTGCCGGGGATGTTATTGCATTGCGTAATCCTTTCACAAAACCGGAAGATAAATCCAATACTGACACTGAAAACACCAAACCCTGATATGTGCACCAGTTCAACACCAATATTATCTGCCTTTCTCCTGATATTAATAACGTTCGCTTCATGTAATAAGATAACACAACAGGAGAACTCCGGCACCACGGACATCAAAGGAAACCGCATTGTGGAAACTGGTGAGCTTGCAGCTGTTAATTCACGCTCTTTTGTGATGCAGCGCTATGGCCGGCGCTGGTTTTCTAAGAAAATTACAGGAATTCTCGACCACGGAGCAGAAGTAAAAGCCGGTGATTCGATCATACAGCTCGACCCAACCGAGGTGAACAAGTTTATACTCGAACGCGAAAGTCAGCTCGAAACACAGCTGGCAGTCATCGAAAAACTACAGGTCGACCAGCACAATCGGCAGCAGGAACTCGATTCGAGGCTAAAAAGTGAGACAGCAAGTTTCGATTTAAAGAAACTTGAACTGCAAGCCTCGCAATTCGAATCCGAGCGAATACGCAAAATCAAAGAACTGGAATTCAAACAGGCTCAATTGTCGCTCAATAAGATAAAAAATCAGCTCGAACACAACCGAATCATTGCATCCTATACTTTTAAAATTGAAAGAATTAAAAAGCAACGCATGGAAGAAGAAATCCGCATAGCTAAACAAATTTTACCAAGCTTAACAATCAGAACACCTATTTCAGGGATTTTTCAGATTGCCTGGAATAACCGAACCCGTTCTTATGTAAAAATCGGCGACGAAATTCATCAGGGGAATTTTATGGGAAATGTACCCGACCTTACCTGGATGAAGGTAAATACCACGGTAAATGAAACAGATTTCTTACGGATTAAAACCGGACAAAAAGTGTGGGTACGTTTAGACGCATTGCCTGATGTGAAATTTGAAGGAGAGGTAGCCTATATGAGCAAACTTTGTCGCCCGAAAAACGAAAACTCAAGACAAAAAGTTTTTGAGGTGGAAGTGAGGATTCTGAAATCCGACAGTCGCCTGAGGCCAGGAATGACAGTTAGTTGCGAATTTTTAGAAAAATAATCGTTTATGCAGTTACAAGAAAATATTCGTTTATCGCTTCGCGGATTAATCGACCATAAATTCCGCTCATTTCTCACCATGCTTGGTATCATTTTCGGTGTTGCTTCGGTCATCACCATGCTTTCGATTGGCGAAGGAGCAAAAAGAGAAGCAATTGCCAAGTATCAGGATCTGGGGGTGAATAACATCATTATCCGTGAGAAAAAGATGTCGGATGAAGAGCTGGAAGAAGTGCGTGCCCGCTTTTCGAGAGGACTGTCGATACAGGATGCGGAAGTGATTCGTGAAATAGTACCGGGTGTTTTAAACACTGCGTCGCAGGCTGAAATAAACACCGATGTGCGTTTTGCCGACCGCTCAGTAAAATCGACAGTAATCGGTATAACGCCGGCATTCATTGAAATGCTCAATTACAAAACAGAAAAAGGCAGTTTTATAACTCAGGATCACTACGACCGCGGATTGCGGGTTTGTGTGCTCGGAGCCGGCGTAGCCTCCACCCTTTTCCGAAACGATGATGCGGTAGGAAAAATGGTAAAAATTGATGATCAGTGGATGGAAGTGATTGGTGTACTGCAATCGAAAATGCTCTTTACCGAAACAGTGGGCGAACTGGCAGCCCGCGACCTGAACACCGACATTTACCTGCCGCTTTCAACGTTTCTCGACCGCTTCAGTCCCGAAAATCAACTGTCAAGTCAGATACAACAAATAACAGTACAGATGGAGAACTCGGGCAAGCTCGTGGAAAGTTCGGAGCTTATCGATGCCATCCTGCAACGCCATCATTTCAACAATCGCGACTATAATATTGTCATTCCCTTCGAATTACTGAAACAGGAAGAAAAAGAGCGGCAGATTTATAATTTTCTGCTGGGAGCCATTGCGGCTATCTCACTATTGGTTGGCGGTATCGGCATTATGAATATAATGCTTGCCACAGTGATGGAACGTACCCGCGAAATTGGTATCCGCAGGGCGGTGGGTGCACGCAAAAAGGACATCATGCACCAGTTTGTAAGCGAAGCAGTAACCATCAGCATCACCGGAGGAATTATTGGAGTGATTCTGGGCATTAGTTTGTCGCTTACTGTTTCGTTGTTCACCGACATCAACACCCATATCATGGCCTATTCAGTGTTTATCGCCTTTGGTTTTTCTGTGTTGGTGGGTATCAGTTTTGGTTATCTGCCGGCCAAAAATGCAGCCAACCTCAAGCCCATCGATTCCATCAGATATGAATGAAAATACAAAATCCACTTACAGCATCTGCTATCATGCTAATCAAAATCAACAACTTATATAAAAACTATGTCATGGGCGAGATGGAAGTCCCCGCATTGTCGGATGTTAATCTCTCCATCGACCAAAACGAATATGTTGCCCTCATGGGTCCATCGGGTTCTGGAAAATCGACACTGATGAACATTCTCGGTTGTCTCGACACGCCTACTTCGGGCGATTATCTGTTTAAAAACACGCAGGTTAGCTCGCTCGACGATGATGCACTTTCGGCCATGCGCAACCGCGAAATCGGTTTTGTATTTCAGAATTTCAACCTTTTACCCAAGCTCAATGCCCTACAGAATGTAGAAATGCCGCTCATCTATGCAGGTATTAAAACACAGGAACGCAGGGCGCGTGCTTTGGATGCCCTGAAAAAAGTGGGACTTGCCGACAGGATTCATCACAGACCCGGTGAGCTGAGCGGCGGTCAGCGCCAACGGGTGGCTATAGCCCGCGCCCTGGTTACCAATCCTGGCATTTTGCTGGCCGATGAACCAACAGGTGCCCTCGACTCCAAAACCGGAGAGGAAATTATGCAACTATTTAAAAAGCTACACAACGACGGCAACACCATCATTCTCATAACGCACGAACAGGAAGTGGCCGCCCATGCCAACCGCATCATTCACATCAGAGACGGAAAAATATATTCAGACGAACCCAATTCCACCAAAAAACCATGACAAAACACCTGAAAAAGCTGTTGATGTTACCAATTTTGCTTATCCTTGCAATTAACACATCAGCCGAAACTTATCACCTCGATCTTGAGAAAAGCATTGAACTGGCCCGCATCAAGAGCTATAGTATGAAACAACTCGAGCAGGATTTGAGAATTTCCGAATATAATCTCAAAGCAGCAACCAGCCGGTTTAAAACTCACATCAACCTCAATTTTGTGACTCCGCAATATACCGAAACCATCCGGCAGTTCGAAGACAGTACCGGTATTTCCTTTTATCCTGTAAAGCAACTCAACTACCAGGGAACGCTAAGTGTCAATCAGCCCTTACCCACCGATGGTTACATCTACATGCGTTCGGGCATGTCGAACTACGATGATTTTTACACTGATTTTCGTTCAACCTATCTGAATACCCGCTTCGGGTTTGTACAGCCACTCGATGCATTTTACGGTTACAATGCCATAAAATCGTCGTTTAAGCAGGCCGAACTCGCCTACGAGCGCTCGCAGAAGCAGCTTAAAAGAGAAGAACTCAATCTGTTTTACGCAGTGAGCAATGTGTTTTATAACCTGCTTTCGGTACAGAAAAGCACCGAAATAGCGCAGATGGATCTCGACCGGCAAACAGAAGCATACAATATTGCACGCAACAAATACGAAGCAGGCCTGATACGTGAAGTAGATGCCCTGCAGATGGAAGTGGATTTGGCTGAAGCGCAAAACAATTATGCACTGGCCATGGTAAATGCCGGTTCGACGATGAATATTTTCAAGGAAGTGGTGGGTCTGGAGTTAAGCGATAGCGTTGTATTAAAAAGTGAATTTAAATATGATGTGGTGATTGTAAACCCAGAACATGCCGTTCAAATGGCCTTAGCCAACCGACACGAAATCAGGGAGCAGGAAATACAGATTGAGCTCAACAAGCTCAACCTCAAACAACAAAGAGCAGCGGGCATGATACAGGCCGACCTCACTGCCTATTACGAAAAAGTGGGTGTGAGCACTCAGCCTGTCACTACTGCATTCACACAATCGCTACAAAACTCCTATCAGGATTTCGTGAACCGTCCGCAGAATTTCGGTGTCGGCTTTTCCATCAGCATTCCACTGTTTGATTGGGGCGAAAACAAAGCCCTGGTAAATGCTGCCAAAGCGAGACTGAAGCAAAACGAACTGCAGAAAACCGAAGTAACCAGGGCCATTGAGCGCGAAGTGCGCAACCTGGTTGCCGACCTCAACACCAGCCTGAAGCGCCTTCAGCTACTCGAAAAAAACATATTGGTTGCAGGGAAAAGCTTCGAAATCACCCGACAACGCTTCTCCGAAGGCGACATCGACAGCCAGGCACTTGCCCTCGAACGCAACAGGCTCAACAATGCCTACAACTCACACCTGCGCGCCTTTATCAATTACCAGCTCATGCTGGCCGATCTCATGCGGAAAACATTTTATGATTTCAGGAAAAATGTGGAGGTGAGGTAGAATTGTGGCGATTGCTTTAACTGAACAAATTCTTTTCAGTCCACTTACCTAAGGCCAGATACTTCTGATACACCTCCTGATAAAGTTTGTGATTTTCGGTGTTCGGTTGATATTCGTGAGCGAAACCCATACCCATGGCTGCCTGTGCGTCTTCGACTTTAGTGTATACCCCTGCAGCTACGGCGGCAAACATGGCTGTTCCGAAAGCGCAGGCCTGTTCGGCCTTGGCAACCTTGATGGGCATATTGAGTACATCGGCCAGAGTTTGCATTACAAAAGGCGATTTCAGCGAGATACCTCCGATTCCAATGATTTCCTTTATCTCCACGCCATTTTCGAGGAAACGATCCACAATGGCTTTCGAGCCGTAGGCAGTGGCTTCGACCAGAGCACGGAAAATGAGCGGAGCAGAACTTCCCAGATTCAACCCGGTAATTGTGCCTTTCACCAACTGATTGGCATCGGGTGTGCGGCGACCATTCATCCAGTCGGTTGCCAGGATAGTCGATTCACTTACAGGCACTTTGGCTGCTTCAACCGAAAGGGCCGGAATAATCTGATCCAGCGTTTCATCGATCAGCTTTTGTTTTGTGGCTTCGTCGATCAGGCTTGTTTTCGACAACACATTGGTTACCGGCCAGGCAACCACATTTTTAAACCAGGCATAAACATCGCCAAATGCTGATTGTCCGGCTTCGAGACCCACCATACCGGGAATCACCGAACCATCCACCTGACCACAAATGCCGGGAATCAGTTTGTCGCCCATTTCTTCATAGCTCGAAACCATGATATCGCAGGTTGAAGTACCAATGATGCGCACCAGGGCGCCGGGTTTTACTTCCGCTCCGACTGCACCCATGTGGGCATCGAAAGCACCAACAGCTACTGCCACCTTGGTGGTTAAGCCAAGTCGGGCTGCCCATTCAGCGGTCAGATTACCCACTTTGGTATCCGAAGCCCATGTTTCGGAATAAAGTCTGTCGCGATAACCGGCTAAAACAGGATCAAGCGCAACTAAAAATGCTTCGGAAGGTAACCCACCCCACTGCTCCAGCCACATGGCTTTATGACCCGAAGCACAACGACTCCGGTACATGTTCTCCGGTTTTTCAGTCGCAGTCAACAAAGCCGGCATCCAGTCGCAATGCTCCACAATGGAGTAAGCCGCTTCACGCACTTTCTCATCGGCCCGCAACACATGCAGTGCTTTGGCCCAGAACCATTCCGACGAATAAATTCCCCCTTCGTAAGAAGTATAATCGGTGTCCCATTTTGCAGCCAAAGCATTGATTTCCTGCGCTTCCTTGATAGCTGTATGATCTTTCCACAACACAAACATGGCGTTGGGATTTTCAGCAAACTCAGGTAGGAGCGATAGCGGTGTTCCGTTATTGTCGGTAAACACAGGCGTACTACCGGTAGTGTCGAACCCGATTCCCACCACATTTTCGGCAGTACCGGCCGGGCACTTCGAAAGCGCATCTTTCACGGTATATTCGAGCACCTCAATATAATCGAGTGGATGCTGACGATACTGATTCGCCACCGGATCGCAGTATTTACCTTCCATCCAGCGCGGATAATATTTGACCGAGGAAGCCAGTTCTTCACCCGTTTCGGCATTTACCACAACCGCCCGGGCTGAGTCGCTGCCATAATCGAGACCAATTACGTATTTCATTTTTTGGAGTTGAAGTTGTTCAAATTATAGAAGTTAGTAGTTGGGAGTATCTACTAACCTCTATCTAATATCTAATATCTAACATCTAAAATCTGCTATCTGAGTGCCTTATTCAGCATATAATAAACCTCATTATTGCGGATATCCTGCTTAAACTGACGGATGTTGGTATTTTCGTCGATAATCAGCAGTTCCAGATCGGCAATTTCGGCATAATCTTCCATCATTTCGGTGGTGATGGAATAGGAGAAACTGGAGTGATGTGTTCCTCCGGCAAGTATCCATGCTCCGGCACCAACTTCGAGGTTGGGTTGCGGAATCCACAGGGAACAGGCAACAGGCAACTTTGGAAGCGGCTGTGGCTCAATCACTTTCACCTCATTTACGATCATGCGGAAACGGTTACCCATATCCACAATGGTGGCGGCAATACCTTCACCTTTGTGACCCTGGAAAATAAGGCGGGCACAAACACCGGCATCGCCAATACCGAGGAAATGCACCTGTATCTGCGGTTTTTCTTTGGCAATTTCGGGATTAATTTCGAGCATATGCGACTGCAGAATAGCACTATTGGCACCGTCGAAATTCAGCACATAATCTTCGAGGAATGACTGTCCGCCGGGCAGTCCCTGACCCATCACCCACATGGTACGCACCAAAGCAGCCGTTTTCCAGTCGCCCTCGGCACCAAAACCATAACCTTCGGCCATCAGTCGCTGCGAAGCAAAACCCATGAGCTGCGACATCCCTTCGAGTTCGTTGAAACTGGTGGTAAAGGCAGTAGCCTTTTTCGACTCGAGGAAGCGGCGCAAACCAATTTCCTGTGCGGCAGCATGGCGAACAACCTCAAACTTCTCTGTTCCGCGTTTGCAATCATCAGCAAAATCGTAAATCTGCTCATATTCAGCCACCAGAGCATCAACTTCAGCATCGGTAACAGCATCGATAAAAGGCACTAATTTGGCGATAGGCGCATTGTCGACATGATAACCCAAACGGATTTCAGCTTCAACCTTGTCGCCATCGGTTACCGCCACATTGTTCATATTATCGCCAAAACGGATAATCACCATGTTTTGCGAATCGGCCCATCCGGCACAAACACGCATCCACGAAGCAATTTTTGCCTGAGTGGCATCTTCCTGCCAGAAACCAACCACCACTTTGCGTGGTTTGCGGAGGCGTGCAGTGATATGTCCAAACTCGCGGTCGCCGTGAGCCGACTGGTTCAGGTTCATGTAATCCATATCGATTTCCGACCATGGAATTTGCTGATTGAACTGGGTGTGCAGGTGGAGCAATGGTTTTTTGTAATCCTTCAAACCATGAATCCACATTTTGGCGGGTGAGAAAGTATGCATCCAGGTAATAACACCAATACATTTGGTATCACCATTGGCTGCACGTAAAATTTCAGCAATTTCCAAAGATGAATTTGCAGTACCCTTATAAACTACTTTTACAGGCAATTTACCTGAATCGTTCAAACCCTTCACCATTGCATTGGAGTGAGCGTCAACCTGTACTACAGCATCTCCTCCATAAAGAAGTTGTGCTCCGGTTACGAACCACACTTCTGCTTCCTGATAATTAAATTTCATATGAGTTATTTTTACATTGTTTATTTTTGACCGTAATACGCATTCGGCCCATGTTTCCGCATGAAATGCTTGGTAATCAGATATGGATTCATTTTCAGATCGGGATTTGCCTGATAAGCAATGTGGGCCATTTTGGCACATTGCTCCATCACCACGGCATTGTGTACAGCGTCGTGTGCATCCTTTCCCCACGAGAACGGACCATGATTGCACACCAAAACACCGGGCACATGCACCGGGTTAATTCCTTTGAACCGTTCAACAATCACATTACCTGTTTCGAGTTCATAAGCAGTTTCAATTTCTTCATGCGTCATCATGCGCGTACAGGGTATATCCTGCGAGAAATAATCGGCATGGGTGGTACCGATATTGGGCAGATCGATTCCCGCCTGCGCCCAGGCAGTTGCATAAGTCGAATGCGTATGCACTACTCCGCCAATTTCCGGAAAAGCATTGTACAACACCAGATGCGTTGCTGTATCCGACGAAGGTTTCAGATAGCCTTCCACCACCTTACCATCCAAACCGACCACCACCATGTGCTCAGCTTTCATTTCATCATACGACACGCCTGAGGGTTTAATCACCACCAGTCCTGTTTCCCGGTCGATGGCGCTCACATTGCCCCAGGTGAAAATCACCAAACCGTGATCAACAAGGTCTATATTCGCTTTAAATACTTTTTCTTTCAGTGCTTCAAGCATATCTTTATCGATGTATTTAATTAATTATCTGACAATTAACACCCATTTATGATTAAGTGTGATGGATACACTTATTTTGTATGCAAATATAAAGCAATATTTCTGAGATGATGATAAAAACTTTCATGTTTTACAACATAAAATTCTTATCTTTGGGCAACTACTGAAATCACATCCTGCTTCATGAAAAAACAACTCATGCTGTTCGTTTCAGTGATGCTCTGTTTAGCATCGTTCGCCTATGATTATCAGACCTTTTATTCGCACCGGACCTGCTATTTCGAAAGTGGCACGGGTATAATCGCTGCCATGAAAATCGACTCCGTGAAGTTCGACGGCGATTCAATTCTTTATCCGATGAAACAACTCCGAATGAAGGAGGATTACTGTTATGATACCGATGGAGCGCCCTGGATGGGACATACCATCATTGTAACACCCTCATGGAATTATTTTCTGAATAAAAATAACGATAGCATCAGGATAAAAACAGATGCTAAACTGAATGAAAACTGGGAAATGTTCAATGATGGCACTACGACAATACGAGCTACAGTAATATCGATTTCAAAAGAAACC
The DNA here is from genome assembly GCA_964350125.1 of uncultured Paludibacter sp. Taxonomy (GTDB): domain Bacteria; phylum Bacteroidota; class Bacteroidia; order Bacteroidales; family Paludibacteraceae; genus Paludibacter. Next base: position 19,972 of record CAYGJI010000005.1, read on the forward strand.
ATATTAAACACTACCGATTCGGTCAAAACGATCCGGCTTGAAGTCACAGATCCCACGATGCAACCCAGACCCCACTTTCTGCATTGGAGAACATTAAAACTCAGCAAAAATTTCGGAGTGATCGACGTTTTCAATCTATATTACATCCCCCGGATTAGTGACGGTAATTATGAACCATTTAAATTGGCCGGCATTACAAACCCATGTTTCGGCATTCAGGACTTCAACTACCTCGAAGTATTTGATTTTCAACCCGGAGATGAATTTCACATAGCAACAAAAAAATCAATTTCTACCTCAGGGCCACCCACTGAAATATCCGAAATTTTGATCAGGAAAATTCTTACCAGAAATGATTCTGTTGATCTTGTCAGGTACGACACCTATGATATCAACGAGTATTATTACAAATACGGGGGAACAGTACAGTCTTATTCAAAATGGGAAATAAACAACGTGCTTATAGCAAAATCCGCCCCCGGGTTCGACCAGATGCCGGGTAAAACTTACTTTTCAGAAAATTATCTGGCAACAAATTATATCAGGCGGGACGGTTTTCTCAGAAAAGGATCTACATATATTCCTTTCAGTGAAAACCGGAATTGTTACAGTTATTTTTCTGATGAGATTTCAGATGTTTGCAGTTCTTCTGTTAATGAATTTTACAAGGGCCTGGGTGGTCCCTATTTTAGCAAAACATACGGATGTTGGGAAATTGATAAATCCATTGAAATAACAGAACTGGTTTATTACAAAAAAGGAGAAACAAGCTGGGGAACTCCGCATATAATCAACAGTTTAACACCACAATCCGACACAACGCCCCGGTTACATATTTTCCCGAATCCGGCAACAGAGAACATAAACGTGAAGGGATTTGCACAGCAGGGTAATCTGACATTCAAAATCATCAACCTTCAGGGTATTTCGGTGCACAATGGCGCCATCAATGATAATAATGCCAACATTCAGGTGTCATCTTTAGCCGGGGGTCTTCATTTCATCAGCATTTTTTCTGATGATGTTTGTGTCGGATGCGGCAGGTTTATGAAACAATGAATTGATAAAAAGATCATTGAGAATTCGGTAAAATCGCCTCGTTCTACCAAGACATCGCCGCTATGCGGCTCAGGGTTTTTTTCGTTCATTTCTTCTACCAAGACATCACCGCTACGCGGCTCATTTGAATCATATTCGAACGATTGCTACCAAAACATCGCCGCTACGCGGCTCAGAGATTGGAGGGATATCTTGTTGTACCAAGAAAACAGGGCTACGCCCCTCAGGCATTTTGCATGATTGGTTTGCAACACCATGACTTTTGAGCTACGCCCTTCGTAAAAACGCTATACTGATTAAACGTTGCACGTTGAGCCGCATAGCGGCGATGTCTTGGTAGCACAAAGGAAATATCAATGACCCGTTGAGCCGCATAGCGGCGATGTCTTTGAACCAGTTCACGCAATCTATAAACATGGTCACATTTCACGCAAACTGTAAACTTTGTTAATTTGCGTATATATTTTGCACGTTTTATATCGCGTGCGATATTTTTGATTACTTTTGTATCGTAAACGACATAAAAATAATACGCAACAATAAATAATAAAGCAATGAAACAAACATTTTATGATTTTTCAGCCATTTCGCTTCAGGGCAAAGAGATTGACATGGATGAATACAAAGGCAAGGTAGTGCTGGTAGTTAATACAGCCAGCAAATGCGGTTTAACTCCACAGTACGAAGGGTTGGAAAAACTTTACAAAGATTACAAAGACAAGGGATTGGTAATTCTCGGGTTTCCGTGCAACCAGTTTGCCGGTCAGGAGCCGGGCGATGAGAAATCGATTTCGGAGGGTTGTCTGATTAACTATGGCGTTAGTTTCCCAATGTTTTCGAAAATTGAGGTGAACGGAGCAAATACCCACCCTATCTACAAATACCTGAAATCGGAGCTGAAAGGTGGATTGCTGGGCAGCAGCATCAAGTGGAATTTTGCTAAGTTTATAATCGACAAAGAAGGAAAACCATACAAGCGCTATGCTCCTACCACTTCACCGGAGAATCTGCGGGAAGACATTGAAGAATTGCTTGGATAAGTGACAGAATTACCAAAGATGCCGGAGCTGAACAACTATTCTGCTCCGGTTTTGCTATATTTGCATCATTAACGGCTTCAAACAGCATTATGAGCTACGAACAACTAAAACTCGAAAATCAGCTTTGCTTTCCATTTTATGCAGTTTCCCGGCTGATAATCAGGGCATATCAGGAAGACCTCGATCGGTTGGGAATCACTTACCCGCAATATTTGGTGATGATGGCACTATGGGAAAACGACGGTGTAACGGTGAACGACATTGCACACAAGTTGATTTTAAACACCAATACAATAACACCTTTGTTGAAAAGAATGGAAGTCATGCATTTAATCACCCGCACCACATCCCGGGCAGATCAGCGTAAAGTATTGATTCATCTTACCGAAAAAGGGAAAGAAATGGAGGCAGAAGCAGCGGATATACCCCTGAATCTGATAAAGAAGTTGGGGATAGAACCCGATGCCGAAACAATACAAAAAACACAATTATTGAAAGTACAACTTAAAGCCCTGATTGAAATGCTCAATAAGTGAGCATTATTCCGGTATCAAAATTAATATTTTATGTGTTAATATTTTGAAGATATTTAATTATATTTGCGCATAATTTTAGTTCAATAAAATTGAAAAAATAGCGTAATATATTGCAATTCAATTATGTACATTAACCTGCCGGGGAAATTTGCGTTAATTACCATACTTCTTCACATTACTGCAATTGTTTTTTCTCAATCATTACCATCCACCTCGATTCAGATTACTGGTTCCGGCTCATCGAACACATTCAGCACTTTAAACAATGCAACATTAACTGTTGATGTAACTGGTATAAACAAGGTTTATGTTATCGCCAGTTTCTCTTCGAGGACAAACAGCGGAACAGCACTGACCAAATATCGGATTGCCGATGAGGCAGATCCAACGAACCACGTGAGCAACGAGATTGCCATTTCACACAATGCCACTTTTCAAACAGGATCGGTAATTCAGATTTTTGATGTCGGCAATTTGTCGGGCAATCGCACTTACGCATTTCAGCAAAGCACCGATGCAGGCACTGTTACCACCCACGTAACACTTACAGCAATTGCACTTTTTGATGGTGATCATCAACTTGCAACCGACAATGCATATCAAACAGCGCAGGTAGCATCGGGTTCAGGATTCGCTTCTGTTCTTACCAGTCAAGCAGTAAACTCAACAGGTGGATATTTTGTTTCAGCAGTTGCTAACGGAGTTAAAACCTCCGGAAGTGAAAATACAACCAACGAATGGAAACTGCAATATAAAAGCACAAACAGCAGTACCTGGTCTGATTTAAGTTTAGCAATTCCTGTATCTATTTCAGGAACAGGAAGCAGAGCGGTGAGTCTGACCGGCTTTCTGCCAGAATCATTTTCAGGCAATTATCAGTTCAGGGTTGTACATAGAAAAGTGTCGGGTATCGAAACCTATTCAACAGAAAAAACACAACTGGCAGTAATTGCTTTGGGAACAGCAAATGGTTACTTTCCCGGCTTTTCGACAACCAACGCAAGCTCAGTCACCGCATCAACTTCTTTAAATCCCTACCTTGAAACCCTGATAACCCCTCGTGACAATACCGGTCTTTTTGTTCATGCCCAGCTCGGATGCACTTCGAATGGAGTTTCTGATTCACCCGGATTCGATATTTTTACCGATAAGCGAAGCACAAATATATACAATGGGCAGGATGTTTTCAAGGCAATATCAGGCACTACTGAATCGGGAAGTGCTGTTTCTACAGGATTGATTGCCGGGTTACAGAACGACAGCACCTACAAAATCGGACTTCGTCATGCATCCACCAGTGGCAGGACCCTTACCACCAGCAATTCGGCACTTTGCGGATTTGCACTGAAACGAATCAACCAGAAGATTAGCTCTCCTGTAGAAGTAAACTCCACATCCGGCGTCCCCCATGGCGATTTCCAGAGCCTCAAAACAGCTTTTGATGAAATAAATGCCGGTGTTTACAGGGGAAACATAACCATACGGATCAACAATAGTTTAACTGAAACTGCAAGCTGCATACTGAATGCATCAGGCACAGGCAATGCCAATTACAACTCGGTGACTATTTACCCGACTGTATCAGGTCTGAGTATTTCGGGAAATCTGGCAACAGCATTGATCGATCTGAGCGGTGCCGATAACATCACCATCGACGGCAGGGTAAATTTAGCAGGCCAGACTGACTTAAATATTGAAAACACGAACACCGCCGGACAAGTATTCAGGTTTATAAACGATGCCTCAGGGAACGTGATACGACACACAAACATCCGGGGAGTAAATAATGTTGCCACGAGCGGATTGATTCTTTTCAGCACCGGAGCTGTTACAGGAAACGATTACAATACAATTGAATATTGTAACATAGGTGATGGCGCAACGACCCCAACCAATTCGATTTATTCAGCGGGATTGTCGGTGGCTGCCGATAACAGCAATAATACCATCAGTAATTGTAATATTTTCAATTTCTTCAATGCTGCTTTGTCATCAGCAGGGATTCATATAGCCTCAAACAGTTCAGCCTGGACCATCTCAAACAACCGTTTTTACCAAACCGCCTCACGAACTGTAACGACAGGTTTAACACACCGGGCTGTTTTTATAGTTACAGCTTCGGGATTTAATTATAATATCAACAATAACATCATTGGTTTTGCCAACGCAGGCGCAACAGGTAAAACAATTTATGATAGCAGCACCGCCTTTCTTTACCGCGGAATTGAAATGACTGTTGGCACCGCAGGCACGTCATCGGTTCAAGGCAATATTATTTCCGGAATATCAATGACAACCAGCAGCGGTTCAACCACACTTCCGGGGATATTTGGCGGATTAAGTATATTGGCCGGCAGTGTGAATGTCGGAAATATAACCGGCAACACAATAGGTTCAATCAACTCCACCGATGCTATCGAAGTTGCTTCGACAACCTCACTTGGAGTAATTTGCGGAATTTATTTTACCGGAATTGGAACAGGCAATATCAGTAAAAACAATATTGGGGGATTCAGAACCGGGGGTGCTGCAACCATTGGTTATACCCTGAATGGTATTGCAACTGCCGGCACCGGAGGCAATTTCAGCATCACCGAAAACATCATTGGCAGCACTACTACATCCAACTCAATTTCCATCGGAACAGAAGGCTTAACAACCACACCTGTTTGCACATTCAATGGTATTAATAATGCTGCTACCGGCACCATAACAATGAACAATAATACTGTGCAAAATTGCACTGTGCATGGTACCGGAGCCTCGGTTTTAAACGGAATCATCAGTAGCAATGGATCCGGAGTTCAAAATATTAATAACAACAGGGTTATTTCCGGGAGGCATACCGCACTCGGTACTTTTGCAGGAATTACAACTAGTTCAACAGTAGTGGTATCGGAACTGAATATAAACAATAACATCATAAAATCGCACGTTAGAACAAATACAGCCGGAACATTTATGGCCATCTCGAATGCAGGTGCAGTTTTGTCGAATATAAACATCAATAATAACAAACTGGGTGAAAACTCTGACCCGCTGATTACTTACACCAATACCAATTCAGGAACTCTGAATGGAATCAGTAACACTGGCGGTGCAGCAAGCAGTCAACTTAGCATCCAAAACAACGATATTCGGGGGATTTCGTACCCTATAGCTACCGGAACAAACGCCCATACTTACATAAGCAATTCGGCAGCCACGCTTATACAAAACATAAGCAATAACACTTTTACAAATTTGAATGTGAGAACAAACGGCGCTATCACTTTCATATCGAATTCTGTTTCGCTTCCCGCAAACGGTACGCAACAAGTCAGCAACAATCAAATTATTGGCAGTTTTGTTCGATCTGATGTAACAGCGGGTGCTTTGACCGTTTTTACAAGTACAGCGGCGACCAATAATTCCGGTGCAATTGCAAATCACACAAACAACAATTTTTCAAACATTACAGTGAGCGGCGCAGCCACAATTGCAGGTTGGACAAATACTGACGCCGGAACAGGTGAGCCCCATAAAACAGTTTCAGGTAACACTTTTGAGAACTGGTCTGGCGGGACGGGTGCAATCACCGTAATGACAGGCGGTATCATTTCTCAGAATGCACGTTTTTCGAATAACATCATCAAGAATATCAGCAGTGCGGGAACAATTACCGGTATAACCGCAGGTGCGGGCAACGATAGTATTTATCTGAACGAAATCACCAACCTATCATCGACAGGAGGAGTGGCAGCGACCATAGTTTCGGGAATAAATGTCACAGCAGCAACTAAAAGAGTTGTTGAAAGAAATACCATTACAGCACTTACAGGAAATACACTTACAACCGGGTCTGTTCGGGGGATATTAATATCGGGCGGAACTGAAGTGATAGTTAGCAGGAACACTATCAACCAGTTATCGGCAAATGCCAACACAACCGGAACTGTAAGCGGCGTATGGATTACAGCCGGAACCACTGTTGTTGTTGAAAGAAATAAAATTTTCGACCTGTCATCTACGAGTACAGTTATGACCGGAGCCGGATGCGTATATGGGGTTCAAGTGTCGGGAACTGCTGCAAACATCACTGTAAATATCGGAAATAATTTGATTTACGATATCAGAACTCCCTTGGCCAACTCATCAACCACACTGAGAGGTATTGGTGTAATTAATACCGGCACATCCAATGTTAATGTTTATTATAATACGGTTTACTTAAACGCTACATCAACAGGAGCCAGTTTTGGATCATCAGGTTTATTTCACAGCACGAGTACAACAGCAACCATAGCCAGATTAAACCTGAGAAACAATATCATTATCAATCTTTCAACTCCTTCGGGGACAGGACTCACTGTTGCATACAGAAGAAGCACAGGAACCGCAAATCATCTTAATAATTACGCGAACTCGTCCAACAACAATCTTTTTTTTGCCGGCACTCCCGGAGCATCCCGGCTCATTTTTCATGATGGTAGCAATGGCGCACAAACGATAACGAATTACAAGTCATTTACCTCAACTGCCGGAACGATTGCACCCCGCGACCAGGCTTCTGTAACAGAGAATCCTGCCTTCCTCAGTTTGCTGCCAACCAATAGCAACTTTTTAAAAGTTAACCCCGCAACACCAACTCAGATTGAAAGTGGTGCAGTCAATATACCCGGCTTTAACTATGATTATGTCAACACAATCCGACAGGGGAATTCCGGGTATACCGGCTCAAGCACCTCTGCCCCCGACATAGGTGCATTTGAAGGTGACTATGCTGCGATAGATGGTGTTGCGCCAGCAATAACCTACACACCTCTCACTGACAATAGTTGCAGTGGCAATAAAACACTGATTGTCACCATCACTGATGGTACAGGGGTAAACACCACAACTTTTGCTCCCCGCATTTACTATAAAAAGTCGACTCATCTGAATGTATTACCCGCAACAAACGACAATACAACCAATGGCTGGAAGTTCACTCAAACCTCCAGTACATCATCACCCTTTTCATTTACTCTTGATTACAGCAAACTTCCCGGCGGACTAAACCCCGGCGATATTATTCAGTATTTTATTGTTGCACAGGATTTGGTAAATCCCAATCCGTTTGTAGGAATTCATACAGGTGTTTTTACAACTGCTCCCACCAGTGTGGCACTCACATCAACTGCCTTCCCTATTACAGGGACTCTCAATAGTTTTACTATCCTTCAGGGTATAAGCGGCACAGTAACAATAGGCTCCGGGGGCAATTATCCTTCCTTAACAGCCACTAATGGCTTGTTTGCCGACATCAACGCCAAAGGCTTGTCGGGAAATCTTACCGCTGTTATTACTGATGCTGTTATTAACGAAACATCAGCGGTTGCACTCGCACAGGTTAAATATGGCTGCGACGACAACTACACGCTTACTATACGACCTCAGGATGGATTAAATGCAGTACTTACCGGGGATTTTAACGGTTCGTTCATCAACCTGAATGGAGCTGATTATGTTATTTTTGATGGAATCAATTCGGGTGGAACTTCACTAACTATCAGGAACACAAGTACAGGAACGGGGGCATCTACCCTGCGGTTTGGCGAAGATGCTAATAACAACACGATTACCCGATGCACCATTGAAGGATCTTCGACGAGCATTAGTAGCGGAACGGTGATTTTTGCAACTGGCATGAATACCGGCAACAACGACAACACCCTGAGTGTAAACACCATTAGGGCGGCTGGAAGCAATATGCCATTCAACGCTGTTTACTCGGCGGGGTCGTCCTTGTTGCTTAACAATAGCGGAAATATTATTCAGAACAACAACATTCAGGATTACTACAATTCTGCAGGAAATTCGAATGGAATTTTCATCGCTTCAAACAGCACTGCCTGGCAAATAACCGGCAATAAGTTTTTCCAAACTGCGGCGAGATCATCAACAGCAGCGGGTGTTCACAGGGCTATCAATGTAGTGACTGCATCCGGAACCGGTTACACCATTAATAATAACACCATTGGTTTTGCAAATGCTTCCGGAACAGGAGCCACAACTTACAACGGAAATTTTAATCATCGTTTTATTGGCATTGAGATAACTGCAGCTATTAATGCCGTTTCTGCAATCCAGGGAAACATTATCAGCGGAATCACCATTAATAACAACTCAGCGACCGCAAATACTTCAGCTCCGGGCTTGTTCTGTGGCATTTCAGTATTAGCAGGCAGGATCAATATTGGAACTACAACCGGCAATACCATCGGTGCAGCAACAGGTACAGGTTCAGTCTCCGCAACATCGACCATAACAGGCAACTACATTGCGGGGATCTACAGCACATCCACTTCATTTGTTGACATCAGGAATAACCAGATTGGTTCTGTTTCTGCAGGAGGAGCAAGTAATATCGGGTTTACTTTCCATGGCATTCACACGAACGGAAGTGGACAATATACCGTAGCAAATAACACAATCGGAAGTGTATCCACAAGTCATTCAATCAGCATCGGGATTTCCGGTGTTACTACTACCGGTGTTTGTACCCTGAATGGTGTTAACAATGCTTGTACAGGAGGAATATCCATCAGAGAAAATAATATTAAAAATGTTTCGGTCTATGGCACCGATGTTTCTGTTGTGAATGGTGTGCTGAATACCGGAATTGCCGGACTGGTCGAAATTATTGACAACAATATTATTGATATTACTAACACAGGCACTACCACCGGAACAACAACCATAACAGGGTTTGTACGTGGTGTATCTAATACTGCAGCTGCAACAATATTAGATATCAATGGGAATACTATTCGGGGAATTGTGAAACCTGTTACGGTTGGTCAGGTTCAGGGAATTTTCAATTCAGGAGCTGTTTTATCAAAAATAAACATCAATAATAACAATCTTGGAAATAATGATGGTGGATTTGTAAGTTATACAGTTGCTACAGCAGCTCTATTAACAGCAATTTCGAATACCGGAGGAAGTGTAAACTGTGAACTTTCAATCCAAAACAACAATATTCAGGGAATTAATCATGTAGTAGAATCTACAAATGCCCAAACCTATATTTCAAACACAGCAGCAACTTTATCACAGAATATCAGCAACAATAGTTTCACCAACCTAACAGTGAATACGACAGGTAATATCATTTTTATTTCGAATAGTGTAATTATGCAGGCAAGTGGTGTGCAAAACATCAATGGAAATCATATTTCGGGGTCCTTTGTAAAAGTGGCCGGGTCTGGTTCAATAACTTTATTCACGAGTACAGCCACAACAGGAAATTCAGGAGTAGTTGCAAACAACAATAACAACAACTTTTCGAATATTGCTGTAACAGGTACTGCAACAATACTTGGCTGGGTTCACACAGATGCAGGTGCGGGCATGCCCACAAAGCGGATTCAGGGGAATACATTCAGCAACTGGTCGGGTGGTACCGGGACAATTACTGCACTCAATGTAAACATTATAAGCCCCAACAACAGCACCAGCAATAACCTGATAAGTAATATCAGCAGTGCCGGAAATATTACCGGAATAACAACCGCTGCAGGAAACGACAGTATCATGTCGAATACCATCCATACATTTACATCCACTGGGGCCACTACCACCATTGTGATGGGAATCTCCGTATCCACAACCGACATTACCAAAAAGGTTGGTGGCAATACGATTTATAATCTGCAGGCCAACAACATCACAACAGGATCAGTGAGTGGAATTTCGATTTCAGGAGGGCTGGCATGCCGGATTTTCGATAATAAAATCACCGGATTATTATCACAAAGCACAGTGCTCTCCAGTGGTACTGTAAACGGAATACTTGTTTCCGGATCTGTTGCCGACATGGTAAATACTATTTACAACAACAGAATCGGAGACATTCGTGTAACCAGTGCAAGCGCAGCAGATGCCGTCAGAGGTATCAGCATAACCAATACCGGCGTCAGATCAACAAACAGGGTGTACTATAACACCGTTTTCCTCAATTCACAGGTTTCTACCGGCACTAATTATGGAACAACTGGTTTATTTCATACTGCCAGCACCTTGCAAACGACCTCCAGCCTTGAATTGAGAAACAATATTATTGTCAATATTTCTGCAAGGAAAGGAACCGGACTTACTGTAGCATACAGGAGAAGTTCGGGAGTAAGTAATGCATTAAACAACTATGCACCTACTTCAAACAACAACCTGTTCTACGCAGGGATTCCCGGATCAGCTAATTTGATTTACAGTGATGGAACCAACCTTATCCAAACCCTGGAAAGTTATCAGGCCGGGTCATTTACTGCAGGAGTGATAAGTCCGAGAGATGCATTGTCAATCTCAGAGTTACCTGACTTTGTAAGCACCGACCCATCTTCCCCAAATTATCTGAAGATAAACACGACCAAAGTTACCCTGATTGAAAGTGGCAGTGCCCCTATTGCCGGTTTCTCACGGGATTTTGAGAATGAAGTTCGTGCAGGGAATTCCGGCTATACTGCTCAACAAAACGGATACGGAACCTTTCCGGATATTGGTGCAGATGAGTTTGATGGCATCAGGCCTAAAGTGATTGTAAAAGGATCAAATATGAACAGTAACGGCAACTATGCCAACTTGAAAGAAGCTTTTACAGCAATCAATGGAAATGATCAGATGTCAATGGAAATTTTGGTTTCTGTCATTGAATCAACTTTAGAAGATGATGCAGCAGTATTAACTACCGGCACCTGGAACAGTCTGAAAGTTTTTCCAGTGGCAACAGGACTAACGGTTCAGGGAAATCTTGCCGGAAAAGCTCTGATAGCACTGAATGGGGTAAGCAATGTTACTTTTGATGGTCGGGTGTCGATGAACGGAACCACAGCCGATCTCATCATAGCCAACAGCAGCACATCAGGCAACGGAACTTCCGGGATTAAGTTGATTAATTCTTCGACCAACAACACCATCAAATATTGCAGAATTGAAGGTTCAACCACTGGATCGGGTGATGGATTAATTGCTTTTGGAGGTTCAATATCGGGGAGCGGCAACAGCAACAATATTATTGAATACTGTACACTAACCAACCGTGCAGGATTCAGACCAGTTAACCTGATTTATTCTCAGGGTAGTGCCGGTTTTATCAATTCAGGAAATATAATTCGCAATAACCAGCTTTTCAATTTTCTTAATCCCGGACTTTCTTCCTCAGCAATCAGCATTTTGGATTATTCGTCGGACTGGAGCATCACTGCCAACAGTTTTTACGAAACAAGCGCTTTTACTCCATCATCCGGAGATATAACATATCATGCCATTCGCATCATCAACAGCTCAGGGAATAATTTCAGCATTAATGATAATTATATCGGAGGAAGTGAACCATTGTGTGCAGGCGCAGCGTGGTTGGTCGACGCCGAAACAACACATCAGTTCAGAGCCATCCGAATCGGCTCAGGCACTTCCATTGCCAGCAGCATTCAAAACAACACCATCCGCAACTGGGATTATCGTTCATCTTCCTCAACTCCCTGGAGAGCCATTCAAGCCGATGCAGGCAATATCAATATCGGAACTGTAACTGCGAATACGGTTGGGTCAAATACAGGCACAGGTTCAATGAATCTGAAAAGCTATGCCAACGCTCATTCAGCAGCAATTTATGTTGCAAGTACAGGCAATGTCCAGGTTTTGAAAAATAATATAGGGTCAATCAATATTTCAGGCAATAATACCGATGTATCGCACGGATTTACAGCCATTTACAAATCGTCGGGCGGCGGTACAACCACCATCAGCAATAACGTTATCGGCAGTACAATCAGCACCGGAAGCATTGGTATTACTACTGCTGCAGCCAGCTCAACGATAGGTCAGGATTTAATCGGAATTCATTCGGAAGGAACAGCCGGTTCGACTATCAACAATAACACCATTTCCAATTTGGCCAATGAATACAGTGGCAGTGAGCAATCAATTACTGCAGCAATTCATTTAACAAACGGGAATGCAACAGTAAGCAAGAATGCCATTTATTCCATTACATCGGGCTCTAATTACACAACCCACACAACACTTTCGGGAATATATATGGGCAATAGCACCGGAGAAAACAGCATCACCGAAAACAGCATTCGGGATTTGAATGCTACCTCATCTACGTTTGCCGGACAGGTTGTTGGTTTGGTTTTCAATGGAAACACAGGCATCAACACTGTATCGCGAAACTTCATCAGGAATATCAGCGTACATGCGTCTTCAACTGCCGGGGAGATTTACGGGTTCAGAATTGAGTCGGGCAAAACCACTTACGTAAATAACATTATCAGTTTGGGCGGGAATTCGGCAACCACCATATACGGCATTTACGAATCAGGCTCATCCGGCAACGACAACGAGATTTATTTCAACACAGTGTATGTGGGTGGAAATCCTGCTTCGGGCAGCACTAATCTGTCATACGCGTTGTATAGTCAGGGTAACTTTAACCTGAGAGACTTCAGAAATAATATATTTTCCAATTTCCGTTCAACTCCCGGTGGCAGCAACCTGCATTATGCTGCCTGGTTTAACTACAGTTCGGCCACAGGATTGACGCTCGATTACAATGTTTATTTTGCAGGAGGAACCGGTGGAATTCCCGGACGATATGCCGGCAGCAATGCAACCAATCTCCCACTGGTACCGGGAAAAGACGATGAGAGTATCATCAGTAACCCGGGATTTGTAAACCCCGGAGGTATTGCAGCAGTTGACTACAAACAAACGGCAGGGTTTAATGGCTTGTTTGGCTTGGGAATCCTGGTGGATTATGCCAATACTGCCCGTGGTGCCACACCAAACATAGGAGCCTGGGAGTTTAACACCAACCGTTGGTTTGGAACAGTGGACACCAACTTTGGTAACCCTGCCAACTGGTCGGCAGGAGCTGTACCTTTAGAAGATGTTCCTGTGGTGTTTGCAATAGAGCCGGTTAACCATTGTATACTGGACATTGATCGCTCTGTTGGTAGCATCTTAAACAACCAGGGTGTTTACAAGTTTGATGTCAACGGCAAAAAACTGACAATCAAAGGTGGTATTTATTTCACAGAAGGAGGTGTTTTGGATGCAACAGATTCCGGATCCACCATTATTTTAGCAGGTGAGGAAGAAACTCAGGTTATTCCGGAGAATGCTTTCGAAAATAATGTAATTCAGCATCTGATTATCAATAATGCATTCGGAGTAATTACTGAAAGTAATTTGACAATTAATGATACGCTTGCCCTGAACAGTTTAAATCCCTCACTAACTCAAGGCACATTACACGGACCCGGAAAAGTGATTACGTTAGAAGAAAATGCTGTTTTAACTGGTAATGGAGAAATAAGCAGCACAGTGAAAAGAAGCGCATTTGCAACTGAGACTGTTTACGCTTTCACCAGCCGGAACAATACCCTCAGTTTTACTGGCACAGGAACACTCCCATCAGAAGTGACTATTACCAGTGTATTAGGTTCAACACCGTTTTGGAGAAGTGGTGCTATTCAACGATACTATGCAATAGCACAAACAGGCGCAGATGCCGGCAACCCGATTTCTACATTAATTACTGCTCCTTACTTAACTGAAGAACTTAACTCCAACGACGAAACCAAACTGGCATTTTTTACCCATCAAACTGCAGGCCCGCTCACCCGGGAACAGGGTCGCTCATTTATTGATACAAACGAGAATAATATTCAACTTTCTTATGTAGATGTTTCTGAATTTTCATCCAATCCCGGCGAGTCGTTCATTGGATTTGATGAAGGCGAAATTGAAACTATCACCTGGAATGGCTCAGTGAACACATCGTGGACAAAACCTGCAAACTGGACCCCTGCAACCATCCCCTCGGATTATATGAACGCTGTGATTCCCAACGCCGGCACCACAACCAACGATCCGTTGTTGCCTGCCATAACAGCTATTAAACAACTGAAGTTAGAAAGTAATGCTGTACTCAACGGAGACACCAACAGCGAACTAAATATACATGGCACAACAGGGGCATGGTTCAATGAAGGAGGCACCTTTAACCCATCAACCAGCACGGTCAGAATGGTTGGCGGAGGGGCTGTAATATCGGGTACAACCAACTTCCATCATTTTGTGATTCCCGCAGGGGCCACACTCAATATGGCCAACAACAGCGTGATGCGAATTGCAGGTAATATCACAAGAATCGGAGCATTGAATACTGATTTTGCCGCTAACTCTACGGTGGAATACAATGGAACGAACCAAACAGTAATAGTACCCAACATTACAACCAACCGATACCAAACGTTGATATTAAGCGGCTCGGGGACAAAAACCTTCCCATCCACTGCACTAACAGTCTTTGGGGATTTAACTATAACAGGAACTGCAACCGCCGAAGCTTCGGGAAATCTTAGTGTCAACGGAACGTTCAATATTCAATCTGATGCAACATTCAATGCAAGTAGCAATATTATAACCTTAGGTGGCAATATCATTCAAAATGGCACCTTCAATACAAGTGTCGGAACAATTGTTTTAAACGGACAGGATGTACAAACCATCAGCGGTAGTGCAACAACTGATTTAAATAATTTTGTCATCCAGAATGAGGCCGGAATCATAAGCAACAAACATCTCATTGTAAATGGGATTCTTGATTTACAAGCACTTAACCCCAATGCATCAACTGGCTGTCTGCACATGGGTAATTACACTTTAACACTGGGAAAGTACAGCACAACCACAGGTATCGGTGAAGTAAGCGGAACAGTGAGCAGAAACCATCCCTTCGAGAATAACACTGCATACAGTTTCGGAAGTAGTTTGAGCACCATCAGCCTCGGGATCACAGGCACCAAGCCAGATCAGATGAGCGTAAAAGCAACATTTGGCACTGCTCCTACCTGGAAAAACACAGCAGTTAAGAGAACTTATGACATTGTGCAAAGTGGTGGTAGCGGAAGTTTTGCTAATGTTTCACTAAAATATATTGATACAGAGCTCAATTCGAACAACATAGAAAATCTAAGCTATTGGCAGGCATCCGGTTTCCCATCTCCATTGACAGTTGAGTGGGGTGTAACATCGAACGATACACAGGAAAAACAAATTACACTAAAAAGCATTCCTGTTGCATTCATGGGAGAAAGTGCCGGACAAAGACTGATAACTTTTGCTGCTACAGCATATCCATCGCTCACATGGAATGGCTCTCAGAGTACCAACTGGGAAAATCCGTACAACTGGACTCCCAACCGTTTCCCGGGAAAATTTACGTCTTCAATTATACCTGATGCTAACACCACTACGCATAACCCTTTGCTAACGGAAATGGCCGATGTAAACAAGATAAATATTCATACCAATGCTATACTGGATGCAGCAACCAATGCGTTGGTTAAAATTTTCGGCAATAGTGATGCATGGATAAACAATGGAACATTCAATCCGGGAAATTCAACTGTGGTTTTCTCAGGTGATGAGGCAACAATATCAGGCCATAACAATTTCTTTAATTTAACCATCAACAACGATGCTGTACTAACACCTTTGACCGGAACCAATAATGTGATTTCAGGGAATCTCGACAATTCGGGCATTTTAAATGCGGCAACAAACCCTAACACATTCATATTTAATGGCATAAATCAGAGTATAATCCGTCCAAATGGCTCACCATCGGGCTTCCATCGGCTAACTCTTGCTGGAAACGGAATCAAAACGTTACCTGCAACCAATTTGTTAATTGCCGACGATTTCAACATCGAAAATAATGCAGAAGTCAATTTGCAATCGTCGCTGAATATCAGTAAAAACTTTTCAGCACAGCAGGGTACGCTGTTTACCGCCGGAAACAACACCATTACCCTGGGGGGAAATCTGCAGACTCAGGGAGCAGCAATATCAGCGGGTAACAGCACATTAATACTCAATGGAAATTCGGAACAAACGCTCGACAGCATCAGCGTACTTAACTTAACAGTGAACAATCCCGCAGGTGTTTCTCTTTCTGAAAGCACCCAGATTAATGTAAGCGGCAATATTGTTATTGAAGAAAATGCTACCTTGAATATTGGCAGTGGCCGATTTGTTAATGCCAACCAGATTGACAACAGAAACGGTACCGCCGGATTATTTATTTTTGGCAGTTCAGCTAACACAAACACCGGAAGCCTTGTGTTTCAAAATTCAGAAAGTAATCCTGTTCAGGGTACAGTCGCTATGTACAGCATGGCGTTTAAAGACAATAATGCACCTGCAGGCAATCAGTTTAAGTGGCAGTTTTTTGGTATCCCAATCCGATCCACAGTGGCTGAACCCACTTTCTTCGGATCTTATGTTCGTTCTTTCGTGCCCAATGCTACAGGCTCTACCAGTTGGCAGGCATTAAACAACAGTTCGGTACTCACTTCGTTCAATGGCTACGAAATCACCCAGAATAACCCCAAAACTATATATTTTTCCGGTATTCTCGAAAACCGGAATTTCAGCCGGGAACTCACCTACATTGAAGGTCGTCGTACACCGGGTCATTATATCATTGGAAATTCATTTACAGCCGCCATCGATATCAGAGAAATCAATTTTGGTATTCACCTCGACGCCTCTGCATTTATCTATAACACGGGAAGTTCGCTTGACTGGGAAAATCAGACAGGCGACGACTGGACACCCGGACAGTATGTGGTTATACCACAAAATCTGGCAGGCATCGGAGGCATTCCCCGAATGATACCTCCGATGCAGGGTTATATGGTCAGAACACTTGAAAACCCCGGAACCAACACTGTAATTACAGTTCCATATAGCTCAGTAATGAAAAATACCGTGAGACAAAGAACATCAGGCGATGATCAACCAATCAACAACGAACCTGTGTTTAGTTCTCTGGAGGTCAGGGGTCAGCATGGTACCGACAAGATTTGGCTCTTTACAGAATCAACGTGTACTGATGGCTATGATAACGGCTGGGATGGTACCAAAATCGGAGGGAATTCTGTTTCGCCACAATTGTTTGCGAAAACAAAAGCGGGCAACCTTCAAATCAATGCGACAAACAATATTGATGGCACTATCCTGGGTTTTACTCCCGGATCCGACAACCAATACATGCTGAGTGTCACTCATCACCATACTTCATCCATTTACAAAACTATATATTTAATTGACCTTGTTACAGAAGCGCGAATCGACATCACTAAATCTGGCTCCAGCTATCAGTATAACACCAGCGCAAATGATCCTGAAAACCGTTTCAGAATAGTTGCAGTTAAAAATGACCAGGAAAATACCAACATTGAGTTTGTTAAGGTATATATGAATGAAAAGAAACTCACAATTAACAACCTGTCGGTACACAGCGCTAAGGTATGGTTGTACGATTTGAGAGGCAGGACAATCTTAATGGAGGAAGTTCAGAAAAATGAAATGAAATCTTTTCAAACTACTTTTCCCGCAGGCGCCTATCTTTATAAGATTCAATTGGAAAACGGGCAAAAAACCACCGGAAAAATAATTTCTGAATAACCCGACAAACATTCAATCCTGAGATATTTATGTTATAAAACATTTTATGTGTATTTTGTACACTTTTTATTTGGGGGAATTAATTAAAAAAAATACATTTGCATCGTTAAACTGCAATTAATCAATTTTTATTAATTCTGATAGCAACATGAATAAACTGATTTACAGTGTGGCACTCCTATCTTTAGTGCTAGTTTCCTGCCAAAAACAGGAAGAAAAGACCAAATCCGGATTGCTCCGGTCCAATTTCCAAATGGAAGTGGACGGCAAAATGACGGATTTGTTTGTACTTACCAACGCCAATGGTCTCGAAATGTGTGTAACCAACTTTGGAGCGAGGGTGGTTTCACTGATGGTTCCCGACAAGGACGGTATTTTTGCTGATATCGTTTTAGGCGAAGACAGCATCGATATTTATGTAAACCGCCCGAAAGATTATTACTACGGCGCAGTGATTGGTCGTTATGGCAACCGCATCGGAGGTGCTAAATTTACGCTCGACAGTGTGGAATATGCGCTTAGCGCTAACAACAACGGCAACAGCCTCCATGGTGGCCCGAAAGGCTTCCATCATCGTGTATGGGATGTGGAGCAACCCGACAAACAAACGCTGGTTTTCAGTTATGTTTCGGTAGATGGTGAGGAAGGTTACCCCGGCAATCTGACGGTAAAAATGACCTACAAACTTACGGATAACAATGAGTTTTACATTGAATATGAAGCGACAACAGATAAAGCTACAGTGATTAATCTCACCCACCATTCATATTTCAATCTGGCCGGCGATGCTGCAGGCTCTATCAATGATCATATCCTGATGCTGAATGCCGACTTCTATACACCGGTTGATCAAACGCTTATACCTACCGGCGAAATCCTTCAGGTGGAAGGCACTCCGATGGATTTCAGAACACCTGTAACTATTGGCGACCGTGTAAACGACACATCTTTTGTACAGATTCAGTACGGCCTGGGCTACGACCACAACTGGGTGCTCAACAAATCTTTACCAGGCACACTCGAGCTGGCAGCCACAGTAAAAGACCCAAAAAGTGGTCGTAAAATGGAAGTGTTGACTACAGAACCGGCCATCCAGTTTTATGGTGGCAACTTCATGAAAGGCGATACCGGCAAAGGCGGCAGAGTGTATCCGCACCGCGGAGCTTTCTGTCTGGAAACTCAGCATTACCCCGACAGCCCCAACAAACCGCAGTTCCCCACCACAACGCTTCGTCCGGGAGAAACATATTCACACATCTGTATTTATAAATTTTCAGCAGAATAACAATTATGGCAACATTAGACTGGATTGTAATTGGTGCATTTGCCCTGGCACTTATCGGTATCATTGTTTGGGTTTTCAAACAAAAACAACAAAGTTCGGGCGACTATTTTTTAGCAGGAAAAGACGCAACCTGGATTGCAATTGGAGCATCGATTTTTGCTTCCAACATTGGCTCGGAACACCTGATTGGATTGGCCGGCGCAGGCGCATCGAGTGGTATGGCCATGGCACATTGGGAAATTCAGGGATGGATGATTCTGGTTCTCGGATGGGTGTTCGTCCCATTCTATTCACGCAGTATGGTGCTTACCATGCCCGAATTTCTTGAACGACGCTACAACTCCCAATCAAGAACCATACTATCGGTCATTTCACTTATCAGTTATGTGTTAACCAAAGTTGCTGTAACTGTGTATGCCGGAGGTTTGGTTTTCAAGGAAGTATTTGGAATTCAGGAACTCTGGGGAATCGATTTCTTCTGGATAGCAGCTATCGGATTGGTCTTAATTACAGCGCTTTATACCGTTATCGGAGGCATGAAATCGGTACTTTACACTTCGGTACTTCAAACCCCCATTCTTTTGCTTGGTTCGGTTGTGATTGTGGTGCTCGGACTGAGAGCCGTTGGTGGATGGGATGCTGTGGTGGCAGCCACTCAGGTCGCAGAGGTGAATCCAACAGGCGACACCATGTTTAATCTCATTCGTAGTAATAGCGATAAGGATTTTCCGTGGCTTGGTGTATTGTTTGGTTCTTCAATCATCGGTTTCTGGTATTGGTGTACCGACCAGTATATCGTTCAGCGTGTTTTATCAGGAAAAAATGAAAAGCAAGCACGTCGTGGTACTATTTTCGGAGCTTATCTGAAATTAACTCCGGTTTTCCTCTTCCTTATTCCGGGGATGATTGCGTTCACTATGGTTCAGAATGGCACCGTGATTAATGGCGAAACATTCAGCATGACTTCTGCCGATGCTGCTTTCCCAACTTTAGTTGCCAAGCTGCTGCCAGCAGGGATGAAAGGATTGGTGGTAGCCGGTATACTCGCTGCACTGATGAGCTCACTTGCTTCGCTGTTTAATTCTTCGGCCATGTTGTTCACCATCGACTTCTACAAACGATTTAAACCTGCCGCCACAGAGTCGCAGTTACTGCATACCGGTCGAATTGCTACTGTGGTAATTGTCATTCTGGGCATTTTGTGGATACCTGTAATGAAAAGCGTTGGAAGTGTATTGTACAAATACCTGCAGGATGTTCAATCGGTACTGGCACCGGGAATTGCTGCAGCATTCCTTCTCGGAATCCTTTCACGTCGCATCACACCCAAAGCAGGTTTGTGGGGTTTGATTTCGGGCTTTGTTATTGGACTTACCCGTCTGGGTGCCAAAGTTTATTACTCATCCATTGCACCCGAAGCTGCCGACTCCTGGTTCAAAACCCTGTTCTTCGATGTAAACTGGCTGTTCTTCTCGGGTGGTATGTTTGCTTTCAGCGCATTGGTAATGATTGTGGTTAGTATGTTTACCAAACGAGCTTCCGAAGCACAACTACAGGGTCTCACATTTGGATCTATCAGCCCGGAACAGAAAGCAATAAGCCGGGCAAGCTGGGATAAATGGGACGTGATGCATACAGCCATCATTCTGGCTATTACAGTAGCATTCTATATTTACTTTTGGTAGATCAATACGGTATTTTGTCCCAACAATCTATTTTGAATTGATGTGTGTTTGTTTCAGCGGCTGATTGCTTTGCACGTTCAGTTCGAGCAATTCACACATCAATTCATAAAAAAGCAATACTAAAAAACATGTCACCAAGCACTTATTACAGTTCTCAACACACATTTCTGGTAGCCGTCGACTGCATTATTTTTGGCTTTTGCGACAATCAGATCAGTTTGTTGGTTCACCGGCGCGAAATGGAGCCGGCCTGTGGTGGGGTATCGCTAATGGGAGGTTTTGTTGGTGAAAACGAATCGGTGGAAGAGGCCGCAACCAGGGTGTTGACCAACCTCACCGGACTGGAAAATATTTTCATGGAGCAGGTTGGGTTTTACGGAGCTGTTGACCGCGATCCGGGCGAAAGGGTGATTTCATGCGTTTATTATGCGCTTATCGACATCAACCAACAGGACGAGGAATTACTGCAAAAACATCAGGCTTACTGGATGAATATTCAGGAGTCGGAGCAACTTATTTTCGACCACCATCTCATGGTAAAAGATGCTATGCATATCCTGCGGCGAAAAGCCTCAGTTCAGCCAATCGGATTAAACCTGCTGCCGGACAAATTCACACTAACCAGTTTGCAATCACTGTACGAAGCCATTTACAATCATCAGTTCGATAAAAGAAACTTCAGGAAAAAAATGCTAAGCATGAATTTCGTGGAGAAAACAGATGAAGTTGATAAATCGGGATCAAAAAAAGGCGCCTTTTATTATAGGTTTAAGACTTCAAAAACTGAAAACAACGATACTATCTTTGCTTTTTAATCAACAGAAAAAACCGGACATCCGCTTTTGAAATCGGATATCCGGCAGTAAGTACCCTGAGGATTGAATTACTTCAGTTTCTTTGAAATTAGTCCATCAATGGAGAATTTTCCACCACCGCTTATCATACCGATTAAACCAAGCCCCAAAGTGAGGATGAAAAACTGCATCCCTTCTCCGGCCTGATTGCCAAACCAGTTCATGAAAAAACCGTTTTGAACGTGACCGCCGATTACCATAGCACCAAACATGGTGATAAAGAGCGAGAAAGCCATGAAACGGGTTCCCAGTCCGAGAATGATGAAAAGACTTCCGAGGAATTCGGCCATAATCACCAGCAAACCTATGAGGAAAGGCATACCGTTGCCGGCGAAATAGCCAAGTGTGGCTTCGAGTCCGAATCCGCCAAAAGAGCCAAGCGCTTTCTGCATGCCATGAGGGAGAATAACTGCACCCAAAGTAACCCGGGCAATAAGCAGCGACCATGAATTAGTGTCGGTTGCAAAGAATTTCTGAATTAATTTGTTCATACTTTGAAATGTTTAAATGTTTAACAATTGTTTTCTTATTAATAATTGACATTTGATTACCAGCTCATTGGAACTTCCAGAACCAGTACTTTTGATTTTTTTGAGGCCTTGAAACCGATTTCCGTTGCACCGGTAAATGCCACTGCGTCTCTTCCTTTCAATTCGTTTCCTTCGACAAGAATTTCACCTTCAATCAACTGAACAAAGACACCTGATTGAGGATTTTTCAGAGCATAAGTCAGCTCTTTGCCTTCAGTTAAATCTGCCATATGAAACCAGGCATCTGCATGAATCCAAACGCCCTGATCGTCGGCATTGGGCGATAAAATCTGATAAAACATATCCGGTTTCGCAAGATCACTAATCGAAATCTGGTCGTAACGAGGTGTTACATTCTTCTTGTTTGGAAACACCCAAATCTGGAAAAGGGTGAGCGGGTCGGTTTTACTGTGATTGTGTTCACTGTGATAAATGCCGGTTCCTGCACTCATTACCTGAATTTCGCCGGGGCTTATAACTCCTTTATTGCCCATGCTGTCCTGATGCAACACACCTCCCGAAAAAGGAATGGTGATAATTTCCATATTATCGTGAGGATGCATGCCGAAGCCCTGGGAAGGTGCAATATAATCGTCGTTGAGTACCCGTAGCGCACCGAAATGAATGCGGTCGGGATTATAATAATTGGCAAAACTGAAAGTGTGGTTTGTTTTCAGCCAACCGTGATTGGCTGAACCGCGACTTTTTGATGGAAAATGTATTGTTTTCATATGCTGATATCTTTCATTGTTCACAATCGGAAACCCGTTCTTTTGACGATACAAAGATACCGTAAATCAAAGTTGCAAAAATTACGTAAATCAGGAATGAAATTGCAAAAATCAGGCTTTCAGCAGTGTGGTTTTAAACTCTACCGGAGTTTGACCAGTGTTTTTTTTAAAGAAATTGTTAAAATGCGAAGCTTCTTCGAAACCCAGGAAAAAAGACAACTCTTTGTTTGACAAACTGCTGAACAACAAATATCGTTTTGCTTCAGTGATAATTTTACTTTGAATGTGTTCCTTGGCTGATTTGCCGGTTATCGACTTTACCGTCTTATTAAGATAATCGGGGGTAACAGCGAGTCTGTCGGCATAGTCGTTTACCTTATGTGTTTCTGCAAAGTGAACGTTCAGCAATTGTTTAAAATTCCTCAATAAATGGTTGGATGTTTCGAGGAACTGCGGATTTTCGGTTTTGTGGAGCGAACAATGGTTGTTACACTGAATAAGTAAAAGCTTAACAAGTGCTCCCACTGCCTCCAGGGTATATTTTTCGAGGATGGAAGCAAACACCTCAATTTGTGAAAAGAGGTTTTGATATACTGGCATCGACGACTCATGAACAGGCAGCGGTGGCGACTGTCCAAAATCATTAAACAAATATATATCGTTGATCAGAAATTCAGGAATAGCATTGGCGATCAGAAATTCTTCCGTAAATGACAGTATCCGGCCTTTGGGAGGAGAATCGAATTGCAGACGGTGCATTTGCGCCGGCAACACAAAATATATCTGCCGATTCGCAATCTGGAATTCTGTGAAGTCAATCACATGTACACCACTGCCCTCTTCCACAAAATAAATATTGAAATAGTCGTGGCGGTGAGGCACTGTTTTAATGTCCTTAGCATCACCATACATTTCCTCCATTTTTTTCATGGAGAAGTGAGGAGAAGCAAGGGATTTCTCTGAAAGCGAATATGTTTTTATTTCCTGATGCAGCATGCTG
Organism: uncultured Paludibacter sp.; assembly: GCA_964350125.1. GTDB lineage: Bacteria > Bacteroidota > Bacteroidia > Bacteroidales > Paludibacteraceae > Paludibacter. Next base: position 44,196 of record CAYGJI010000005.1, read on the forward strand.
TCAAAGATAAAGAATTTTACAGTTTGCGCACTATCAATTATTCAAATAAGAACTAAATATTGATATTTGCTCACGTATAACAAACCAATTTTACAAATAAAAAGTTTACTGTATGCCGGATATTGGCACAAAAAACCCATATATCTCTGCGTTTTAAGCAAAATTTGTAGAATTTGAATCAATCCTATTGTTTGCAAATTGAAATCTGATGAATGGAGATTTCACCATTCCGATGTAAAAATTGGTATAAACCTGATTTTAAAATATTTGGAAAGATGTTGACTTTCTGCGGAATAGAATTTCGATAATTCGATCAATTACTTTAACAAATCAGCAAGTTCAGTGAGGATCATGGCAGTTGCTCCCCAGATAATCACGCCATCGACATCAAAATAGGGTGCATTGGTATTCACAGTACTGTTGTGAGCCATAAAGTCCTTTCTGTGAATAATCTCTTTTCTGAAAAAACAATCGAGACCTACTTCAATGATCTCCTGCACCTCACGTGTATCTATTTTATATTGAGGCCTTTGCTTAACATACGCAACGAATGTGCGAACCATAAAATTGCTGGGGGGAACATACAAATCGGTTAGCTGGCCGAGAATTTCGAATTCCTCAGGTCGCATACCAATCTCTTCATGCACCTCTCTAAGTGCAGTTACAAGTAAATCACCATCCGATTCCTCATACCTGCCGCCGGGGAAAGAGATTTGCCCTGAGTGAATGCCTACATACTCGCTTCGGCGGATAAAAACCACCTTCCATTGGTCATTTTCAGGGAAAAGAATACAAAGTACTGCACTGAGCCGCGGATTAAAGTCGTCGTCCCTGACCCTAAACAACTCGGCAATGCGGTGCTCAGGGGCCATTTTTAACTGAGAAGCTTTTCCGGGAAGGGGTCTGGCAAGTTTCTCTTGAATCAATTCCAGTGTCATCATATAAAATCAGCCGCACTGTTTGGTTGTGCGGCTGACAAATTTATCACTTTTTGTTCTATTTTTTTATTTCTTAGTCCAAAAAATATTGGCTGCGATACGATCAACAATTTCCGTAGCAAATCCGATTTGCCTTACTGAAGCAAAGATAAGACCGAGTTCTTCGATGGTATTGCCTTTCAGTTCTCTAAGCGTGGTGGTAGTACCATCGTCGAAAGTCAGTTTCACATCCCTGCGCTGATAAGTAACACCCTTTTCTTCATTCGTTTCTTCGGTTATTACAATTTCGGCTTTGGCATTTTCCTGTAATACTCCATCCACATAAATCTTAGCATTGGCAAAACTATCGGGGCCTGCAATTCGTACAATTGTTACTTTGCCGATAGTAAGAGAGAATACTTTTTCACGCATTCTGTTCTCCTGATTAACCCGGTAAGATGTCATTTTTTCTTCGAAAAGCACTTTGCCATCTTTACTAATGGCATATACCGAAACAGCAGTATCCCCGCTATTTTGCTTATTACTAACCAGATATCCCGATCCCAATGCATATTCAGATGTAAAATTGAACCCATTCACCTTATTCCTGATACGGCTTATGCTAACCAAACCCAGACTCTTATCATCCACTTTCATGCTGCTTTTAAGCTTATATTCCAACCCTTTCTGAAAATGGCGGGAAAGCAAATACTCACTTACATCAGCCTCAAAATTATTGGTGAGAGCAGTATCACGCGGTGTGAAAATGAATAAGCGGTGATAGTTTTTTACCTTTTGCGCAGGCAAACGAATAATCAAGTGTTCATTATCGGCAGTTCTGTCGAAAATGCGAAGCAGGTTGTTGTTCATCTTTTTCAGCTTCTTCCACGAATATTCATATACACCGGCTACATCATCAAGAGTTATTAATAAAGAATCGCGTCTTAAATCGGGGGCAAAAGAAGGATTTCCTGTAACTTCTGAACCGGGAACAATGGCAGCCAAAAGCTGGAAAGCTTCAGAATTGTTGATGGCTTTAACTGCAGTTGACAGCTCTTCCACTCCCTGATTCAGGGACACCTTTAGGGGAACAGACTTTCCGTTTTCGGCAATTGCAGGGTCATTCTTCAACTCTGTTGCAGGATCGCAGCCAAACAACAGCAATGAAGTCAAAATAAGTACTGAAAAATGAATGATTGGTTTCATACAAATGAGATTTAATGTTGCTTTATCAGAATACTACAAATCAAAAACTGCGAAATCAATTAACCCACTTAATTGAAATTAATTATGTCGCAAAGTAGTAGACTGCAAATATAAAAAAAGGTTTAATTTGCAGAAAAAGGTTTTTTAAGAAAAAAATTCTGCGCACAATTACTAAAATGTTTTTAGCATTGACAATGATTCAATTCAAAAGTCAACAGATTGAGAGAATGGTATTTATACAGGTAACGGGTTTGTAATTTAAAATTTGTTGATTTGCCAAAAAATTTACCTTTTGAGTATTTTCAGATGTGTTGTTTCTTCTCCGTAATTAATTCTGCAAATGTACATTCCCGAAGTGGTATTTACGGCATGCCATTCGACTTCAAATGTACCACTGTAAGCGATTCCGTTGTATAGTTCTTCTACCAATCGACCTTGCAAATCGTAGATAGCTACACGCAAATCTTCGGTTACCGGCAATTCGATACTAATTTTGGTTGAAGCATTAAACGGATTCGGGAAATTTCGTGCTGTTAATATTCCGGCATTGGGTGATGTAACGGCGCTGTAAGGATCGATGGTATAAATGGCTTCACTGATAGCCGACCATTCGGTACTGTTTTTCGTTCTGGCTTTAATTGTTCTGCTGGTCTCCACAGTGATAGGGGCATTGTAGGTCAGTGCGTTATTTGAAACGGTATTGGCAATTTCCATTCGCGGATCGGTGCCATCTGTTGTATAAAAAATGGTTCCAGTGGAACTGGTCATGCTAAGGTTAAACTTCTGGCCATAAACACCTCCGGGATGTGAGAATTGCGGTGCATTTAATGTTGGATAAAGACCTGCTGTCCGCAACTGATTCATCAGTATATTGGTTCTTTGTGGGAAGTAGTTATTCAGCAAATCGTTTTTCCTCGGAATCCAGTGCCCGAATTTGGTATAAGGATTAAAGGGAGGAAACCAATCGCTCCAGCGTGCCGATTCGCCAATGATTGCCATATCGATTTCATCAGCAAGGGCACGATAGCGTTTCGCCACTTCGGCTGGAGTAAGGGCACCTCCTGTATCGAGCAAATGTTTTTTTATCCGGTCGGCAATCCGCACTTTGAAGTCGGTGTTTCTTTTCAGAAATTGCATAAATGCAGCCGGATTGCCGGCAGTCCCGGTGATAATGCGGTTTTCATTCACATTCAACATGGAAGTTTCTGTATCCCAGCAAAAGAATCTGAATCCAAAATCGTTGCGCATGCGATTGCGTGCCACAGTCCAGTTGTTGGCATCCCAGTCCATATTGGCGATATAATAGTTTATCAGCATATAGTCGATGTAATTATCCACCTCCAACAAATTTAAAAAGGCAGGATTTGGCGTTCCATCAGGATTTTTTCCCTGAATTCTCTGATAATTGGCATTGGATTCGACCCCTGTTATTTGTGATCTCAAAGCATTCCATGCGTCAATGGTTCCGGCACCCACTTCCTGTTTTTCTTTGATAACATCAAAATCTTCTTCATTTCCAGGCAAATACGACTCCATATAATCGTTGGTGAGATGTTCGGAAATATTATACAATCCCCAGTATAATCCATTCAGATAAAGATGCACAAACTTTTCATGAGCAGATAATTGCCCCATGGCTTGTTGGGTATTTTTCGACCACGAATCCTGAATATACTGTGCGGGGGTTTGTTGAGCAACTGCATTCTTCACCCAGGTGTAATTATATCCAGCTCTGAAAACCAGCGAGTTAAAAACATTAGTTGCAGTATTTTCATCAAAAAGATTGAAATTAAGTTTTGGTGGCCCATATATACTCTGGAATCGTAATTTAAACCCGTGTTTTGGGCTATTCGCCGGATTTCTGCTGTTTCCGCCATGAAGTTCGAGTCCGCAATTGATTTGAAACTGTTGGCCTGTTTTGGGGTCGAAATACTCAGCAGATGCCGGGCGAACCCATCCCACACCCACGGCACTGGGTTTTCCGGTGTAGATATAAATACCTCCGGTTGAGGCATTGTTTACATTCGAAAAAAGATTGCTTATATCAGTTACAAAACTCACCGTCGGAATGGAATTCATCACCACTTGCCAATCGTTTTTATAGTCGGCATGGGTTACCACCCGCTGATCCATCTCATAATCGGCAGGGACAGCTGTAGTTGCTTTATCATGTCGCCAATCGGTAGGATAACCCGCAGGCGCTTTAGGTTGCTTTAGCACATCATTAAGGAAAAGGTAGGTATGCGTAATAACCTCGCTACTGTTTCCGGCATCGTCGATAACTACTGCGCTCAGGGGTGTTGTGGTAGTGATTCGTATCGGGCTGATGTAGATTGTAGCATTGGCTCTGGTTGGTCTGGCTCCATTCAGCGTATAGTAAATTTTTCCGACTGAGGCAGGCGCCGAAAGAATTACATCGAAAGGTTGACTGTAATACCCTCTCCCAACACTGAAAGCTGGTGCAAAGGGTAAGTTTCCTGCCTGATTTTCAGTTCCGGGGGTTGGGTTTCCGAAATACACTTCCTGACCGCGAAATAAACCATACGAAACATCTTGTCGCTGCGCCGGAAAAGTTGGCAGAAATGCGTGTGAAATAATAGTGTCGGGCTGCACAATGGCTAAAAATTCGCCGGTTCCCGATAATTTAAAATTGGTATGCAGTGTAGCCCCGGGCACTTTCCTGTTTTTTTCAGAAGCAAAAATCACCAGGTATTTGCCTGCTTCGAGCGAAACAGCCGGAAATTTCCATTTGATAAGATTATCGCTTTTGTCTGTCAGAAACCATCCCTCCAGATTAACTGTTTCCTCAGAGGTGTTGAAAATCTCAACCCAGTCGTTGTACTGGTTATCTTCGTCCACCAGATTTCTATTATTAATGGCCATGAATTCGGAGATAATGATTGTACCACTTTGAGCCTGTATTGAGCACAAAGCTGACAACAGGAAAAACACGATGGAAATTAATTGCCGGAAGAAATGTATCATGGTACAGAGATTTACACTTTGCTACTGAACTTCGAGGCTGTTGAATGAGAGCCCTTCCATGTTTGACGCTGACAACACCATTTTGTAATGTCCGGCATTGATAAATCCGCCGGTGGTTGTGCTGAGCATGCGCCATTTGCCTGTGGTTTCGGGCAAACTGATCAGACGGTCTTTGAGAATAGTCCCATCGGCAGCAATCAGTTTAAGGTTTAGCTCAACCGGTTTTCCTGTATCGTTCATATAATGGAATCGGAGCGCATAAACCTGAGCAAGTCCGGTGGAGATACTCCATTGAATAAAAGAATTATCGCCTTTTTCAAAGAAAACTCCTTTACGGTTGCGGTGGTCGCGAATAGTGCTTTTGCCTGATGTTTTGGCTTCATCAGCGGGATACACTGTTGCTTTTCGTGCATTTTGATCTTCGGGAAGCATTTCGCGGGGCATTTTTGCCATTACCTGTTTGGCTGCCTCTTTCCATGACCAGTTGGTCTGACTGAACACAGGCTGCGGAACAGATTTATCGGCAGTTGCAATAGCGATAGCAGAAATAACAGCCTGACCAGCTTTTACTTCGGGGAAAGAGATCACAATTTGTCCATCTTTAACATCAGCATACACGGTTTTCTTCACAGCTTGATCATGTCCGGCTTCGGCCCATATATCGAGGTCGTTGAGCACCACATTTCCATTCACAGCCACATCAAAAATGCGTAACCCTTCGCAGTCGGTTTTATCGCTACCGCCTGTGCCATGCCAGGGCTCCACGAAAAACAGTTCGATGCGGTATTTTCCATCCGGCACTTGGAAGCGATAGCTCAACTCGTGCCTTCCAAAGCGGAAATACTGAAAAACCTCCCAGTCACGCACTCCACGGATGGGGTCGTGGGTAACACGTTGACTGGCCAGGTATGGATTAAGTTCCTTAAAACGAGCTGCCCAACTGCGCGAGAAAGTAGAGTCGTCGGTCAACCAGTGCTGTCCATACTCATCGGTATATGCATCACCTCCGCAATTGATGCGGTATAGGTAGTGATAATCTTTGGCGCCTTTCAGTATATCCGTTGCATCTTCATAAAGTTTATCAAATCCGGGAGCTTTTTCAAGATTATTCAGCACAATCATATCTTCAGCCACTGGTTTTCCGCCAAAATAACCAACTGCCCTCAACACATTGTATCGGATATCACGTTTTTCCCAGAGCATGTGAGTGCCGATACCATTCTTTTTCTTTGTACCAAGATAATGATTATCAGCAACATCATTATACAGCTTCACACTATCGCAATTGCTGTACGCCTGAATATCAGCTCTTCTTCTTTTTTCAAACCTGTTGGGCCAGGTATGCGTAACAAGATATACCATTGGGTCTTTGGAGGCAGGCACGTAATTCGAGCGATACATATAGTACACATCCAGCGGCTCTTCCCATGGCGAAACCAATCCTTTGTAATTAAACGGCCCTACTTTATCGAGCATCCGGTATGCTTCATCGGGCTGGCGACGTCCGGGATTATCGTGCGACGAGAAAATCCATTGAAACTGTCCGCACACCGAGTCACGTACTTGTTCTGCCAGTCTCACCTTCATCTCCATCAACGTACACATTCGTCCTTCGCTCCAGACACCGTTTGGCTCAAAAGGTCCCGGCTCGGTATGCAGGTCGAGACTTCTCCAGGCTCCATATTCTCCATTAAGCAATTGATTGGGCTGTGTGAGTTCGCGATGATAATTTTCGGCCACACCGCCATAGGTCCCGCTCCAGTTTTGCACCACATTCCAATCGGTACCATCGCCACCATTGCAGGTGGCCACGATGCGCATATTTCGGGCTGTCGGATCCATTTCGCGGATAATATTAGTGCACTCGCGGGCAAATTCTGCGGGCAGCGAACTTTCGTTTTGCAATCCCCAAATAACCACTGAAGGAGAGTTTCTGCGTTCCTTCACCCACTGGCGAAGCAGCTTCTTGAAATTTGCCCTGAATTCGGGAGTATCGTACCATATTCGGGCCGACATTTGGGTCCAGAAGAGGACTCCGTTTTTATCAAAATGATGCTGATAATCGAGATGATGTGGCTGATGTGCATCGCGAAAAGCATTGAAACCAGCATTTAGAATCTGCTTGACCCTGGAGCTAACCTGTTCGCGACTGAACGCGTGCGACTGTCCGAACTGATGTTCATATTCGCAGGTTCCATTCAGAAATACGGGTTTGCCATTCAGGAAAAAGCGTCCATCGCCATCGTTGCGTTTCACAGGCCATGAGATGGTACGAAATCCGAAGGGTGTGGTAATTTCTTCGGTAGTTAGATTATTGCGCTTAATCATGGTTGCGAGCTGATAAAGGTACGGTCGTTCGATGCTCCACAAACGGGGATTTTCGATTGCTGTACTTTGGCGGATGATGCGTGTTTCTCCGGACTTCAGTTTTATTTTCAACGGCAGACGAAAAATGCCATTGCCATCTTCATTATTCAACTTATTCACGAGTTCCACTTCTACCTCCTGAGCGCTGTAATTGGTTACTTCGGTATCCATAAAAACACTATCGACCTGATCATTGTGCCAAATATGTACTCCGAAAGGCTCGACACGCACTTCGTCGGTAATTTCGAGCACTACAGGCCGGAAAATACCGAGTGGTTGTGAGCCTTCACTGAAACCCCATTCCGAAGAACAGCCACCACACACCCAGGGCATATCGGCTATAAGTTCCGGATGTTGAGCTTCAACTTCTAATATATTCTCTTTACCCTGCCTGATAACATCAGTAACCCGAAGCGTAAAGGTGGTACGGCCTCCCAGATGACGGCCCAAATCGTTACCATTCAGTTTTACATGCGCATAGGTTCCCACTCCTTCGAAACGGATGAAAAATTCTTTTCCAGTCCCTGCATTTGGTGCAATAAAGCGTTTTTGGTAAGTTGCGTTGCCATGCAGATTTCCATGTGTAAGATTGCGATAACCATAGTAATCGTCCCAGTTGTGGGGGATATTTACATGTTGCGTTACCTTGCCCATGCTGGTTATCCAGTCTTTATCGAGCGACACCACCGTTCGTTTATTCTTCGGCTCCGGTTCGGGAAAATTCACTTCCGAACGACCCATTTTCTTCGAGGTTGCCACGGCAATTCCCCGCTGATCAAATTGATTTACAGCACAATAATAATGATACACCACGCCATCATGTTCAATTACATAGCTTTTGTGGGCAAACAAATTATCGTAAGGTCTCGAAGGAATTATCAAATCATCACCTGTCCAGTCGGTCCAGTTCACCAAATCGTAGCTACAAGCAAAAGTATTAAAAGCCTTATAATTACGGTCTTCACGAAAAGCAGAGAAGTAAAACATCACATACACATCCCCTATCAGTTGGATATGTGCATCGCCGGTGATTCCTTCTTCGTGGGTAAAAACCGGATTGCCGGGGTATCGCTTCCACTTCTTCATGTCTTTGGATAAAGCGATGCCGATTCGTTCGGCCTTCACATTGGTTTCGGGGTGGCGGCCACCAGCATTGTAAAACATCAGGAAAGGATAACCAAGCGTTTTCTTCGGGTCCTGATAAACAACACTTTTATACTGGGTGATATTTTCGAACCATTGTGCATCTTTATCATCCGGACTAAGCAGTGGTTTGTCGAAAGTTTTCCACTCGATGGCGCGTGTCAGGTTTTTCCGGGGCGTGTAAGCCAGTCCGATTTTCAACGGACCCTTCTCATAGCCTTTTCCATCGCCGCCGATGTAAGTCATCCAGTAGCGATTTCGGAAAGTATTCAACCCGTAATTACCACCCCATTGCATGTCGGGTAGGGCAGGGAATCCTCCGCGCTGGTTGGCATCCCATTTCCCGTCCCGATATGAGAGGATGCGGCCTTTGGTTTCCCAACGGAGCAAATCATCGCTTTCGGCAATCCAGGTTTCATACCCACGACCATCAGTGCCGGTTTTTCCATCGTACACGAGGTAAGTCATATACCATTTGTTGCCTTCCCTGAATACGGTCGGGCAATCAATCTTATAGTTATTGGTGGTAGGGGCTTTCACCAAACCATATTTGTGGGGTGTTCTGATGGTTTCATATATCTCCTGCATTTTTTCGACAGGAACTTCTTTACCTGAAGCAAAAGGTAAAAAACAAAGCAGAACAACAAAAAACAGGGCAAACTTCTTCATGGATGCAATCAACAATATTCCTCTCAAAACAATTAATAAAACAGCCAGTCCATGGCTTCTTCACTTCCGGTACCGGCCAAACCGGCATCGCGCACTTCGGGTTCATCGGAAGTGAAGCCCAGTACCAGCAACATACCACGAGGGAGAATCAGTTGATGCTTTCCCTTTTCAAAGTGATAGGCATGTACATTCACCATCGGCAAGCCCTTAATACGTACCGCATTGAAAAGCACCGGGTCGGCCTGACCATATTGGTTTGCGCCTGCATCGGTTTCGAGGGTTGGGGCCTTGGCGTAACGTGTTTGGTCGTCGCGGAAGAATCCCACGAGCAATTTAACCGGAGTAGCTGTTTCAAATTCGATGGTTGTACTTCCGGCGGTGAGTTTCGACGATTTCAGATTCAGCGATTTCAGTTCACTGAGTTCTACACATACTGCTTCAAGTGTAGCCTGATGGTCACTGTAAACTGGCTTGCCCATTTCCATGGTAAATGTTTCGGCTGGAGCTATCAGTTTGATATTGGCGTTTTTCAGTGGTTTAACAGCAACCATCTGATGGCTATTACCATTTTTCTTATCTTTCAGCATGGCAATATTGCGCTTGAAATTATCCAGTTCTTTCTGATAGTGTACATATAATTCCTGCCATGTTTTGTTACGTCCGTTATCGCCTCCTATGGGAATTCGGCGCTGGGCTGTTTGCATGCTGTTGGCATAATGGTAGGTATCTTTGGTAAGATTCACTAAACGGGCATAATGCTCCAGACTTTTTTCCAGATAAGGAACTGCTTTATCGAGCGAGCTGATATCTTTACCCCACTGATAGTCGAGAACCAACTTTGCTGCCTGCACTTTTTGTTCGAAGAAATGGGCGAATTCACGATAGCATTCCATGTCATTTTTTAAGCGGCGGAATTCATCAGTATTCTGAGTTGCCCTTACTCTGCTTATGGCTTCAAGGGCTTTATCGCCATGTGCAATTGCCTGAGCAACAATGTCGAGCGGTAATTCACCTACATTGGGGATGTTCTTCCACTTTTTTTCAACATATTCAATTAATTTTTCTCCCTCAGGGCCGCAACTCTCATAAAACCCGGGATAAATACGATATTTGTACGGGTTCACCAGTTGGGCTACAAACATACCGAGCAGTAAAGTCTGGCGGTTCCCTTCAGTAATTCCGAAGCGACGGAGCAGTTTGGGTGCAATTTCACCGCTTTCGTCGTATGCTGTTTGAATTCTGCGGGCATCTTCTTCATTGACACCATAATACTGACTGAGCACCCGGTTCCAAAAAGTGATTTCCTGTTTGCGGTCGGTGCGACTATTCCATGCATAGCGCCCCCAGGCTTTATACCAAATCCAGTCACGATCGATTTGTTTCAGCCTGCTGCCATCGGGCAATTTATCGGCAGTATATGGCCAGTCCCAGTACGAAGCCTGCGGATACAAATGCAGTGCATTGGCACCGTGAATATCGTGCATAGCCACCGTCACCTTCTGAATAAAATCGGGTGATCCATAACGCCATGGCTCAAGGTTTGCCAGAATGTGCACATTGCTGATATGCACCGAACCCAACGAACTCAGGTCGGTATGAATCTTGGTCCACGGGCCACGGGGTTCGTAGGTTGTAAGACTTTCACCATTGTATTTATGCATGGTGTAGAGATTCTTGTAGATTGGCAGGGCTGCTTCCATCACCATTTTGGCATCGGTATCGTGTGCACGTAACAATACCGGCGGCTCGTCGGTTCTTCCGAGTGCCTTCAGTCCGTCTTTCACTCCGGGAATAATTGTATTGATAAACAAATCCACATCATCTTCGAGCGTTGCCATGGCTTCTCCGAGGCAAACCAGCAGTCCAACATTCGGGTATTTTTCGATGAAAGCTGCCACACTTTTGCGTGTATAATCGGCAATCAGCGGCGTTATGGGGCGGTTACGATTTTGGGTCTCCAGTCCGTGATACTCGGCAAAAGGCTTTGATAAGAATATGTTATAAAACATCTGAATGACAAAAATTCCGCGACGATCAGCTTCATGGGTGATGAAATTAAACATCTCTTCGTTAAGTTTGAAAGTTGCCTCATCAACTTCCACGGCATAGGGATATTCCTTCAGTCGCACGAGCGAAGCGAAAGGATGCCCATTCCAGAGATAAACCGAGTTCATGCGGTTGGCCACCAGCATATCGAAATATTCAATCCAATGTTGTTTGTCGTAAAACCAGGGAAAAGATTCGGGCGTATAGGGATATTCATATACTTTTCTTCCCGGAAGATAAACCGTTTTTTGCAATCCGATGGCTGTTCCACGCAACACCATTTCAGGGGCATCGGTCATCGACACCGGAAAATCGGGCTTTTTGTTTAACTGCAGTCGGTCGATGAGTTCACGGCTACCGTAAATGGCACCGTTACCGTCAGCTCCAATTACGAATGTTACATTTTTGACTGTAGCAATATGAAATCCCTCCTTTTTCAGGCTTTCGGGATGCTTTATCTTCATTTTGCGAAGCAGTTTTGCGGTTTGGGCATCACCCTTTTCCAGAACAACAATCTGATGACCTCTGGATAGAATACGATTCACGGGTTTTAACTCAGATTTGAAACCTGCTTCTTTAAACGCATCATTCAGCATTTCTGCTGCATAAAGCACTCTGTTCGATGCATCTCTGGTATGTGTAATCAGGTAAGGATTGGCATAAACTACTCCGGCTACCAACAGAAATGCCCACAAAAGGCCACTTTTTAAAAAATTTAATTTACTCATTGTAATGTCTGATATCAATAGTTTTACTTCAAAACAGACGTTACAATGGGGTTCTTGTACTCAATGTTCAGGTTGAAGGAGCGAGTAGAAAAGGAACGCGTTTCTGTAAGTTAATTGTACCTTAGGTATCACTTTTTTGACCACAACGGGAAAAGTAATATTATTTTGTAATGATATGACATCGGATCATTGAGCATACACACATCACGACCCCGGGTGAGTGGGAAGGATGTTTCAAATTAACTCATATAGCTCTTCCTCAACTCCTCTACCGTTTCAAATACAACACTAATCTTATTATCTGTGACTGTGTCGTCTATATTGATACAGCAAACGCCTGTCAGATACGGATTTCCGGAATCATTGACCAGACGGGTGATGGTTTCGGCAATTTCACTTTCGGTTTGTTTGGCCAGTTCAACAGGACTCAGACGAATATTCAGAAAAGTGTCGGGCAGGTATTGCCGGAGTACCTTTACATCGCCTCCCCAACCAACATCCAGCAAATCGAGATGAGGTACTTTGGCGAAAGATTGGGCCATCCTGTGCGGATCGTTACCGCAATAATGGATGCCGAAAGGACGCTTCTGACTCCATGCAATATCGTAGGGTAAGAGGAAAGTCTCATAATCCTCTTCCGAAATCATGGTATGCGAACATTCGGAATGGAGCAAAACAGGTTGCTCCAGATGTTTAACCAACCGATTGACCGAGATGGAAGTGGTGCCGGTAAGTGCCTGTATATAATTTGTAAACAGTTCGATCACCCTGGCGACAGAACGGAAATAATCATGTGTTTCATCCGGTGTAATCATCATGTCCAAAAAGATATTCTCACCCCGCAAATCCATGGCGATATTTAGTATACCGCCCCAGTTGATATCGCCGGCAACATATCCGAATTTCTCCTTTAAAGCCCCGGCCAGTCGGACAATTCTTTGAAATGCTTCGGAGCTGAATGCTTCCTCTTCACTCACCGGGAGCAAATCGGTCCGGGCTGGAATTACTGTCGGTGGGTGGTTTTCAGTGTATTGTACCTCGCAGCCCAGCATCTCCGACAAGAGGAATCCCGCTGCCAGATGCACCGCGCCTATTTCCGGTCGTATTTCATTTCGGTGTTTCCCCTGTCCGAATTTTCCCCACCTCTCATACAACACCTTTTCCTTCACCTTTTCCGATTCTACTCTTTTCATCGGATGATAAAAAAAGTCCGGATCGAAGGTGATTCCCGCATTTTTGTGCCACCATTCGGGCATGAGCACAATATCAACAGGAAGCGGTTGATTACCTAATATTGGATTGTACTGATGCATCTTTCCTGATTCAGAGTTTATAACTGATTTTAACCTCTTTTCCCGATTCTATGACGATTTTGTATTGATTCTGACCTGTTTGCTCCACTTTCCCGGAGGATACTTTTGGTTTGGTTTTGCTCCTTAAATGCAGGTATCCCGTTCCTCCCGGACTCTTTACCCTGATGGATTTAGCATCTACAAAAAGATTAATATCGCCATAGGGTGTGGGCACGCTGCCTTCCATCCATTTCAGTCCGCCAAGATTCGGAGTGATGCTGTACTCCTGGTAACCCGGTTTTAATGGCTGAATACCCAGGTAATATTTTCCTAAAAGATAAATAGGACTTGCTCCCCAGGCATGACAGAGGCTTTTTCCGTATGGTCGGCCATACATGGTTAAATGTTGAATTCCCTGATCTTTGGGGTTGTATTTTTCCCAGAAAGTAGTTGCTCCCTCACGGAGCATACCGCCCCAGTAACTTTTGATTTCGCGGGTAACCAACTCATGTTCGCCTAATGCACAAAGGGCTTCGAGTTCGTAGAAACGCATGTAGGGAGTGGTAATTTTCATCACCTGATCGTTGAGCAACACCGAGTTTTTGATGATTTGCTGCTTTTCAGGTGATAAATAATTGAAGAAAACGGCAAACATATTCGAATAGCGGGTCACTTCGGGTTTCTGAACTCCGTTGATGCGATTGTGCACCAATGCTTTTTTATCTTCATTCCAGAAAGCAGGTTCGATGGCGTTTCTGAGCGAAGTAAACAATTTTTCGTATCGCAATGCACCTGCAATATCTCCATTTAGCCTGGCACATAAGGCCATGGTTTCCAGACTTCTTGCAAAAAGAACCTGCTCGAATGACAACTCTCCTTTTTTATCAAGATATCCATCCGCCCAGTCAACAAATACCCAGTCGCCGGGCATGCCTTCGACCATGCCATTGTGGTTGGTGCGACCCAAAATATACTCCATCATGCTCTGCATACGCGGATAAGCCTGTTTTACAAAATGCAGATCGCCGGTAAACATATAGTAGTCGTAAATCGACAAAAACCAGTAGAAACTATAATCCATGATGGTGTTGATGTGCGAAGTCACCGGATCTTTTCCGCGCAACAGCCATACCGAACGACGCACCGTTTCGTTGTCGAAAAACAAATAATAGTTCATCAGGTAACTTTGAATAGCATCACCACTCCATACCCAACGATCCCGCTTAATGCCATCGATAAAAAATTCGCGGGTGGTGAGGTGCATCGTATATGCTCCCACATCCCAAATGCGGTTAATCTCCTCGTCGTTGCAGCGAAACTTACCCCGATACTCCACAGGGCGATACTCGTACAGCATACTCAAATTTTCTAACCCGACACCCGGATCGGTTTTTACAAATACATATCTGTACGCTTTGCTGCTGAGCAAAGTGTAAATTGTATCTTTTGCCGAGGCAACATTCAACGCAATATCTACGATTTCCTTGTCGTTAATCTCCAACATATCAAGCGTTTCGCAAAACTCAGTATCGAGTGCTTCTTCTTTACTTTCTCCGTAGTAAATATTAATTTTACCCTTGCCGCGCGGATGATGTAAGCGCAAAAATCCGAATGTTTCTTTGCCAAAATCATAAAGTCTGCCACCTTTAACGGCAGTACTGCTGACGGCCGCCATGGGTGTAACAGCCAACTTAAAGGTTGAAGGAGGTGCATTGATATCGTTGAATTGCTCGGATGCAGCCTGCATATAAATGGTAGCTGAGGTATCGCTCGCCTTACCGCTTTCATCAATCCACTCCTTATCTTCGAAAGTGACTTTCCAGGTCGAATTGCTGTTCACTGTTTTTCCACGCACAAAAAGCGCAGGAGGCCTAGCCTGATTATAAACCTTGATGTTCAATTGATGCTTACCGGCAGGCAGCATAAACTTTCGTGGCATCCCAAATTGCAGTTTGCCATTGAGCTTGATGTTAAAGCGACCCTCAACAGCAATTTCTATTTCTTCGGCGGTTTTCAGGTCGATTTCTCTGCTGAATTCCACCAGATTATAATGAGAATCCATCTTCCAGAAATGCGGGAAGAAAGCACCCCGTTCGGTACGACGATTATTCATTTCATTGCCCAACCAAATCTCGAAATCGCCCGGATACCAAATCCAGGTTTGAGCATTAACACCAACTATCATTAAAGAAAATGCAAGAATCAGGAAATATTTTTTCATGGTTATCAAATTATAACTTTATAAACTGACGCTCAAAGAGCATTTTTGTAACGACTGCGCAAAAGGTATAAATTTTCATACCTTGATCAATTGGATAGTTTCAATTATTAACTTCGCTGGATAAACCGAAAAATGATGAAAAACGGAACCCAAACACATTCAAAACAAAATGTACATTATCAGGAATCAGCGGGTAATCCCTGACAAAGATTTAGCTGAAATGTATGGTGTTACAACAGGAAATCTCCATAAGGCTGTCAGAAGAAAGATTGAAAGATTTCCGGAAGATTTTTATGTTTATAGTAACAAAAGAAGAACTAATCTTGATATTCCAAAAACCGAACATCAAGTTGGGGCGGTACCTGTAAACTTCCATATGCATTTACTGCACTTGGTGTCGCTATGTTAAGCAGTGTTCTTAACTCAAATACTGCCGTTGAAGTGAATATGTCAATCATGCGTGCATTTGTAACACCCCGGCATGCGCTGACCAACACCCAACCCGACAAAACCTCAAAACCTGAAAGTGAGATTAACGACCTGAAAACCTGTCTCGAAAAAAATATCAGACTATAACGATATCAATGACGATACCAGAATGCAAATTGAACTGATTAATATAACACTGGCTGAATTACAGGAAGACAGGGTCAGAACAAACAAGCCTTGAAGGAAAATCGGGTTTATCAATCAGGAATAAAATGTTTCAGTACTAACCAACAAAAATGATTAAATGGTATTTCTCAGCTCGCTCAAAACACCCATAATCAGTATAGATACTTTTAAATCATTCGCATTAAAAACCGCGCAATTCTTCTGGTTCGCTGCGATAATAAAACCTCGCGCCCTTGAGTTGTTTCGGCAATGATATCATCATTGACACCCCTGATATTGAGTAGCTCCAAATTTTCGTTGTAGCTGACTTTGAAGTCGTTACCAAGCTCATCGAGAGCCGATTGCAGATAGCGGGTATGATCGACGCAAACCGAAACGCTGACAGCCGAACTCTGAATCAGCGATATTTTCAACCGGTGTTTCTGAAATAATGCAAAAGCTTTGGAAAGACTCTCTTCGAGTACGAACGAGAAGTCGCGCGGTCGCAAGGTTACAAGTACTAAGTTTTTCCGGAGGATAAGCACAGGAACATCGATGGAGTGCGTTACGATTGAGCGAATTACTGAACCAGTTTCATCAGGACTGAAAAACGGCCTTACATACAAAGGGATCTGCTTGTTTTCAAGCGGCTTAATTGTTTTAGGGTGAATAATTTGCGCCCCGCTGTATGCCAGTTCTACAGCATCCTGATAAGTAAGTTCCGGAATATGCACTGTATTTTCGAATATGCGTGGGTCGGCATTAAGTATGCCCTGCACATCCTTCCAGATGGTTACCTGCTCTGCATTTAACAAGTTAGCAACCACCGCAGCCGAATAATCCGAACCCTCCCGACCAAGTGTAGTGGGATCGCCTTTGGTGTTGGCACCTATAAATCCCTGTCCGAGGTAAATCCGTTGCTTCTTGAAATCTGCAGCCAGTCCTATTCTCGCTGCCGATTCCTCCATTCGTACATTGGCTTCACGGTAGTTGCTGTCGGTCACCAACAAACCCCGCATATCGAGCCAGCAATTTTCAATTCCGCTTTCGTTCAGAAAAGCCGAAATAATTTTCGTTGAAATAATTTCTCCAAAAGACACCAGGTGGTCATAGCAGCGGTCATAATCATTGCCTGCTGTTTGAATGATGTAATTGCTCATTGCTTCAAAAACAGGATGAATAACTGCCTGTCCATGTTGTGGCTGTGCGAAAAGTTCATCAATAATCTCTGCATGATATGCTTTTACTTCCTCCAGTTTTTGCAGCGATGCGCTCTTATCTGCATTCATAAAATGCTCAAGCACTACTTCCAGCGCATTCGTGGTTTTACCCATGGCTGAAACCACAATGAACAGTTCGCTATCGACTTTCGATACAATTTTCACAATATTGCGGATTCCTTCGGCTGATTTCACCGAGGCTCCACCAAATTTATAAACTTGCATGGTATTAGTTTAATGTATTTTTATTCAAAGATAATACATATATTCAAAAAATCAACTCAATGATGTTTTCTGATAGAATAAGTTACCACACCCCAAATGCAGAAATGATTTTCGGATGTAACCATGATGGGCTGATAGTTTGGATTGGCTGGCACCAGGAAAACGCCTTCAGTTCCGATGCGGATATATTTCAGGGTAAACTCTCCGTCAATATAACAGACTGCCGTATCCCCATCTTTAGGTTCGAGTGCTTTGTCAATTACCAGAATATCGCCGTCGGAGATACCCGCATCGACCATGGAATTGCCTTTAACCCTGGCGTAGAAGGTAGATGAGGGGTTGGCAATCAGCTCCTTATTAAGGTCGATTTTTAAATCCACATAATCCTGTGCTGGACTTGGAAATCCGGCCGAAACGCCCCCATCGATCATTGGCAGCGAAAGCGACAAAGCGGTATTAGCTGAGTAAAATTCGAGGGAATCGGAGCTGAATATTTTATTGAGATGCAACATACAATAATGATCATTGGCAGAAATACTATTTCTAAAACAGTGAACAAAGGTAGTTTTTTTTTAATTTCGAGCCGTTTTTTTTAACATCCCTTTTCAGACCGCAGATTTTTTGTAATTTTGTGCAAAATTTTAATTATACTGCCGCAAAATTTTTTAATTTAACATCAGGATGGAAGTTATTCAGATACACGACAAACAATTTGCTCTCTCAATAACAGCCGATGTCATACAAGAGGCTGTAAAAAAAGTGGGCAACGACATCAACCGCGATTTGGGCGGAACGAACCCATTGTTCATTTGTGTGCTGAACGGAGCATTCATGTTTGCGGGCGACCTCATGAAAACGGTCAATTTTCCCTGCGAAATAACATTCATCAAACTTTCCTCCTACGAAGGAATATACACAACTGGCGCAGTTAAGGAAGTTATCGGACTGAATGAGAGCGTGGTAGGTCGTAATGTGGTGATAGTTGAAGATATCGTGGACACCGGCATTACCATGGAGAAAATCATTCATTCGCTTGAAGCCAAAGGGGCGAAAAGCATCAAGGTAGTTACATTTCTACAAAAACCAGATGCTTTACAACGCGATATTAAAGTAGATTATGTGGTCATGAAAATACCTAACGAGTTCATTGTGGGTTATGGTCTCGACTATGATGGCTATGGTCGCAATCTCAGAGAGCTTTATACTTTAGTTGCCGACTGAAAACTACAGATTTTGATCCAGTTTGATAAAGAAAATTCATTAAAATGCTAAATATCATTATATCGGGTGCGCCGGGATGTGGAAAAGGAACCCAGAGTGCACTGATTATCGACAATTACAAGCTTAAACATTTCTCCACAGGTGACCTGCTCAGGAATGAAATAGAGTCTAAAACAAAACTCGGACTTCAGGCACAGAACTATATCCGCAAGGGAAATCTTGTTCCTGACGATATGATTATCAGCATCATCACCCATGCCATCAACAACCTCGAACCCTGTTGCTGCGGTATATTATTCGATGGTTTTCCGCGCACAGTAGCTCAGGCAAAAGCACTTGAGTCGCTCATGAACAGTTTGAACAACCCTATTGATTATCTCATCGATTTACAAGTACCCGAACGTGAACTCATCAGCCGATTGCTGATCAGAGGCGAAACATCGGGCAGAAGTGATGATAATCTGGAAACCATCATGAAAAGGCTGGAGGTTTACAAAACAAAAACGACTCCTGTTTTCGATTACTATAAAAAACTGGGCAAATATATCGCTGTGGATGGTGTAGGATCGATCGATGCTATTTTCAGTCGCATTTCAGAAGTGCTTGATAAAAAATAAACCTGAAAAATTTCGTACATTTGCGGTCAATTCCAATATTATGGCCGGCTCAAACTTTGTTGATTACGTAAAAATATACTGTCGCTCCGGAAAAGGAGGTGCAGGCTCAACCCATTTCCATCGCGAAAAATTCGTTGCCAAGGGAGGCCCCGATGGCGGCGACGGTGGCAGGGGAGGGCATATCATACTCCGTGGCAATAAAAACTACTGGACACTTATTCACCTGAAATACGCGCGACATGTACATGCCGGTGACGGTGAAGGTGGTAGTGGCAGCCGCAGTTTCGGAAAAGAGGGTGAAGATAAAATCATCGATGTGCCCTGTGGAACTGTAGTGTATGATGCCGACTCCGGTGAGTGCATGTGCGATATAACTGAAGACGGACAGGAAGTGATCGTACTCAAAGGTGGTCGTGGTGGCCTCGGAAACTGGCATTTCCGCACTGCAACCAATCAAACACCACGATACGCACAACCAGGTGAACCCCGCATCGAGAAAACAGTTATTCTGCAACTCAAGGTGCTCGCCGATGTAGGTCTGGTGGGCTTCCCCAATGCAGGTAAATCAACACTGCTTTCGGTGGTGTCAGCGGCAAAACCCGAAATAGCTGATTATCCTTTCACCACTTTAGTGCCCAATCTTGGTATCGTGTCGTACCGCGACAATCAGTCGTTTGTAATGGCCGATATCCCGGGAATTATTGAGGGGGCTTCAGAAGGGAAAGGGCTCGGACTGCGCTTCCTGCGACACATCGAGCGAAATGCCATCCTGTTGTTTATGATTCCTGCCGACAGCAGCAACATTCAGCACGATTACAAAATCCTGTTGAATGAACTGGCAACCTATAACCCGGAACTAAGCAACAAACAGCGGGTACTCGCCATCACCAAATGCGATATGCTCGACGAGCTGATGATGAAACAAATGATTGCTGAGCTTCCGGATGGAGTGCGAAGCGTGTTTATCTCGTCGGTTACCGGACTGGGCATTATGGAACTTAAAGACATTCTCTGGGAAGAACTGAACCTCGAGTCGAATCTGATTCATGATATGATACACCGATCAATGATTATCGAACCCGTGGTTCATGACTCTGAAGATGATGACACAGAAGAAACATGGCCGGAGGAGGAAGAGGAAAAGGAAGAAGACATCAGTAAATACAAAGGCATAGGCTGGGACGATCTCGAATAATATGCTCGATCAGAACACGATAGACAGGATTACAGATGCCGCACAAATTCAGGATGTGGTATCCGATTACGTCACCCTGCGCAAACGCGGGGCGAATCTGACAGGGCTATGCCCCTTTCACAACGAGAAAACGCCTTCTTTCAGCGTTTCACCATCGAAAGGGATTTTCAAATGCTTTGGCTGTGGTAAAGGTGGCAACGCTGTGCATTTCATCATGGAGCACGAGCAAATCAATTACTACGAAGCACTCAAGTACTTAGCCAGAAAATACAATATAGAATTTCAGGAGCGCGAACTTACAGCAGAAGAAAAGGCAGTTCGCGACGACCGCGAAAGCATGTTTCTTGTCAACGATTTTGCACGCAACTACTTCGCAAACATCCTTCACAACCATATCGATGGCAAAGCGGTAGGGCTGGCCTATTTCCGCGAGCGGGGCTTCCGTGATGATATCATCCGCAAATTTCAGCTCGGTTATAGTCTCGACCAGCGGGATGAGTTTAGCAGAACAGCCATCCGCGATGGCTTTCAGAAAACATATCTTGTAAAAACAGGACTTACACTCGAAAACGAGAATGGCATGATATCCGACCGGTTCCGCGGAAGGGTTATGTTTCCGGTTCATTCACTTTCAGGGAAAGTAGTAGCCTTCGGTGGCCGTATTCTGAAGAAAGACGACAAAATGGCGAAGTATGTAAACTCGCCGGAATCGGAAATTTATCACAAAGGGAACGAACTTTATGGTATCTTCTTCGCCAAAAATGCTATCGTAAAACAGGAAAGATGTTTTCTGGTTGAAGGTTATACTGATGTTATTTCGATGCATCAAAACGGGATTGAGAATGTGGTTGCCTCTTCGGGCACGGCACTTACTCCCGCACAAATCCGCCTCATTCACCGGTTTACCGAAAATGTAACGGTGATTTACGATGGCGATGCAGCCGGCATCAAAGCATCCATGCGAGGAATTGATTTGCTTTTAGAGGAAGGACTAAATATCAAGGTTTTGCTTCTGCCCGATGGCGAAGACCCCGACTCATTCGCCCGAAAACACAATTCCGCCGATTTCATAGAATTTGTCGAAAAGCATACAACCGACTTTATCCGCTTCAAAACAAGTCTTTTACTCCACGATGCGGGCCACGATCCGGTAAAACGGGCTGGCCTGATCAATGATATTGTACGCAGCATTGCCATCATCCCGAATCAGGTTATTCGTGCCGAATATGTGAAAGATTGCAGTAATTTGTTGCGTGT
>CAYGJI010000006.1:0-59366 GCA_964350125.1 uncultured Paludibacter sp.
TAAATTACATTATTCACATACTGATTGAGCCCCTTCACTTTGGGATTGCGGGTTTTATTATCAATATACAGGTTTTTGTATAGGGTTACACCTCCATTGGTTTGCACCAGGCCACCCGCAGAATGTGCCATGATACCCTGACCAATAATAGAATTCTGAATAGTTATATTTCCCGGTTCAGTGCCCTTCCCATCCCAACTGATTGAAAAAGTTTCGTCCAGTCCCCAGCTAAATGAGCAATGATCAAATATCATGTCCGAACCATTGGCAATTCCTGCTGCATCTTTCCCCGAATCACCCCGCACACCCATTCTGAAGCGCATGTGTCGCACAATCACATTACGGGCACCCGAAAACGAAACACCATTACCATAAACAGTAACCCCATCGCCGGGAGCAGTTTGTCCTGCCACCGTGAGGTTGCTGGAAAATATGAGGCGACTGCTAATTCTGATGACTCCGGAAACATCGAAAACTATAATTCTGTTGGGTTGACTGATCGCATCCCTGAATGAGCCGGTTCCAGAATCATTCAGATTAGTCACCCTGTAAATGCTTGGATTAGCCGATGCACGGGCACCTAAGGAGAACTTACCGAAACCTTCGGCACCGGGAAAAGCTGGTATCTGAGCATTTGCATAAGCTGCTGATATTGAAAATAACAGCAGCAAACTGTAAAGTTTTTTCATCCGGATATTAAATTTAAGTAATGAAATTTGTAAGCGTATTCAATTATAGTTTTACAAGGACTTTTGATGACTTAAGTAATAATTTGCGAACTGATTTTCATATTTTGATCAGTATAATGATTCAATCCCCTGAATGAAACTGAAGCCACCTGAAAAAGACGGCCTCAGCAATACAATTCAAATGATATTGTAAAACTTACTTCAGTACGATTTTATGAACTTCGGTGCCTTTCTCAGTATGGATGCGTGCGTAATACATGCCTGTACCCAGGTCCTGCATATTCAAACGGATTTCATTGGCATTCACGCTTTTATGCATCAATACCTGACCCTGCAGATTAATGATTTCCAATGATTTAATCACTGCATCTGTTGAGCGGAATGAAGCATTACCACCCACAATCGGGTTAGGATAAACTGTTACGTTTTTCTCAATTACCTGTTTCAAACCTGAAGCATTGCCGGCAGCCTTCACTATCAGTTTATATGAAGTAGGCTCTACTACAACTTCAGCAACATCAACCGACCAGGTTACACCCGCAACAGCAGGAAACTCAATATCGTAACCTCCTGAGCTTAAATGCAAATTCCTGGCACTGATAATCTCAAACTGGTCTCCATCTTTAATATTGTAACCCGGAACAAGTTTGATAATTATTTTCGGTTTAGCTATCACATTAGCTTCATCATTGAAGAAACGCAAAGCACCAGAAGAAACCACTTTATCATATGCCTGTGCCGACTGAATTTCGAATTCAGCAACCGAACCGGGATGCATACTTAAATTGTAAGCACGCACACCGCCGACTCCTTCCGGATTTACACTTAAAGTATCGCGAATCAATAAAGTACCTGTACTATTTGCTCCCGGAGCGAGTTTTCCATGCACATCCACATTACCCTGAATACGACCTGTACCACCCAAAGTTCCCCTGGATTCTACCAATGTCCAGTTACCAACACCTCCAAAGAAATTACCCGGCAATACCGGATCATTAACCAGCACTGTACCTTCACGCACAATCATTCCGCCAATCATCTGGTTATTTGGATGAGTGAGGGTATAGGTACCTGTACCAACTTTCACGAAGCAAACATGGGTGTAATTGGTTGTAATACCTGGTGCCTGTGCTATTCTACCCGGATAAACTACATCTGTATTCAACGAGCCCACCATGAAATATGATCTGGGTGTAGTCGACTGGCTTCTATATCCTGCAAGCGTAGTTGTTGCATCTTCAGATTGTAATTCTCCTATCAAAAATGCACGCATACCAGAATGTGTAGCTAAGGTAGCACCAGAGCCAATGATTAGCTTTTTGTTATGAAAAGTAGAATCAATACCGGTGTTTCCGGCAAAATCATACGCTTTAGAGCTACTCAAAACCAGCCCCCAGAATCCGGGAGTAACCGCAGCAATTTGTTTAACAATTTTAATTGTTCCGGTAAATTCACTTAAATCTGGCATTGCATTGGTAACACCGGCTGGTAAACTCTGGTAACCCATATGAACACGTTCCCCAACCGATAAAAATTCAATATTTCCTGAACCAGACACTTTACTCGCAAATGTGGAGTAACGGGGCAATTCAATCTGAGCAGTTTTTCCGGCCGGAATTTCTATGGGGATTGTTGAAAAAGTATAAGCACTGGTTGAATTTCCGGCAAATCCCATACTAACCCGACCACCTTCAATGACCAGCTTGGCCCCATATACATTGGGTGAATTTTGTCTTTCCTGAACCAATGTTCCATTTTTCAGAATAGTACCACCTGTCAATGAATTTTTAAAATCAAGGGCCAATATGCCTGTTCCGTCTTTCACCAGGGTACCCGAACCGGTTAAATCATCGGTATCGGCAGTACGGCGGATGGCATAGGGCTTCGTTGCATTTACATTAACTGAAGCTACATTGATAACACCACTAATTCTGAGTGTATCACCTGATCGTAGTATAGAATCATCAAACAGTGCTGAAGCACCTTCAGCAAATGTTGTTGGAATGGGAAGCGGAAAACCCGGATTCAGCCAGTTGGGTGTTGCAAAATCCCATACTTTGTTTTCCTGACTGCCCTGCCATTTGCGTTGTTGTACCTGCGCTGTTGTTACAGCGGCCACCATCAAAATGAATAATAAAGAGGAAATTTTCTTCATGTGATTAGAATTTATATAGTATTAAATAGATAGACGCAAAGATATACCGAAAGTACCCAAAGCAGAGGTATTTAATTTGATGGTAACACTTCATATTTTGATATAAAAAAAAGCTGCCTCACTTCGACAACTTTTTAAATGGTGAGCGGTAAACGGGACTCGAACCCGCGACCTTCGGCTTGGGAAGCCAACGCTCTGCCAACTGAGCTATTACCGCAATACAATTTATTTTAATACAAGGCATGCCTTGTTTCAACGGCAGGCCTTGTCTCTGCCAAATATCATGGTTTTTATACAATTCCGGCAAAACCCATGAATGCCATGGCCAGCAAACCCGCAACAAGCAGGGCTGCAGGTGTTCCTTTCATTCCTTTGGGTAAGTTCACCAGATTCAATTGCTCTCTGATTCCTGCAAACAAGATTAATGCTAATCCGAAACCTACTGCTGATGAAATGGCAAAAACCACACTTTCGAGCAGACTCATTTCTTTCTGGATGGTCATGATTGCCACGCCGAGGATTGCGCAGTTGGTGGTAATCAGTGGTAAAAATACGCCCAGTGCCTGATAAAGGGCCGGTGATACTTTCTTCAGTATAATTTCGACCAACTGTACCAGCGATGCAATGACCAGAATAAATGTAATAGTTTGCAGGAAAGTTATTTCAAAGGGTTCAAGCACCAGTTTCTGAATCAGAAAAGTAATGATGGTAGCCAAAGTCATTACAAAAGCCACAGCTCCGCTCATACCAAGTGCAGTATCAATCTTTTTGGAAACTCCGAGAAACGGACAAATCCCCAGAAACTGAGCCAGTACGATGTTATTTACAAAAACGGCTCCGATGAAGATGAGAATGTATGTCATAATCGGGTATGGGTATTAAGTGGTTTTTAATCTATTGAAAATGGCAATCAGATAGGCCAGTGCAATGAAGGCACCGGGAGCAAGCACAAAAATCAACATTCCGTAGTTTTCGGCAAATATGGTCATACTGAATATCTTACCTGTACCAAGCAATTCGCGCGCAGCACCCAGCAATGTAAGCGCCATGGTGAAACCCATACCCATACCCAGACCATCGAAAATCGATTTTAGCACACTGTTTTTGGCAGCAAAGGCTTCGGCACGACCCAACACGATACAATTAACTACAATCAGCGGTATGAATAAACCTAAACTTTCGTACAAAGCCGGTATATAAGCCTGCATTACCATCTCTACCAAAGTAACAAAGGTGGCAATCACAACAATGAAGGCCGGAATGCGCACTTTATCAGGTATCAAATTTTTCAGTAAAGCAATTACTATATTGGCCGAAATTAACACAAAAGCTGTTGCCAGTCCCATACCAAGTCCGTTTAATGCCGACGAAGTGGTTCCGAGTGCCGGACACATACCCAACAGTAGCACAAACACAGGATTCTCTTTAACAATCCCGTTCATTAGTGTTTTGATGTTCGAATTATTACTCATATCAATCCTCCTTATTTATTTGTTCTGTTGATGATGCATCAGATAACGTGTTGGCTTCGGGTGTTGCTGCGCTGAGCCAGGCATTATAGGCCGATCTTACCGACTCTAAAAATGCTACAGAAGTAATGGTTGCGGCAGTAATAGCATCCACTTCGCCACCTTGCTTGGTCACAGTCAGATTGTTAACTGCAGGATGCATTCCGCGGATATCCTGTTTCCCTTTTTTGGTTTTAAACCAAACATCCATTTTGGTGCCTAAGCCGGGTGTTTCCTTTTGTTCCAGTATAGAATAGTTTACGATTTCACCATCAATATTAAAGCCAACCATCACTTTAATTTCACCGCTGAAGCCATTCATGGTATAGGTCTGCACAGCAGCTCCCACCAACTGATTGCCCTGATAAGCTTTGAAAACGAAAAAAGGTTTCGCCATTCCTTCGAGTTTTACTTCTATTGCTTCATCAATCCTGTCGAAGGGAAGTAGCACTTCCCTGATTGCATTCTCCTTTTTTTCCCGTTTAGAGGCCTCAATTGGCTCTTTGGTGAGATTATATACTGATCCGAGTGATACAGCTGCTACCAAAGTGATAATACTGAGCACCAGCACCATATTTCTGAATGTTGATTCTAATTTTGCCATGTTCTTTATACCATATAAGTCAATTGTGAAGCATTCACGTTTTAAGCTTTTAATTATGAAGATCAGTTATTGTGCTGGTTTTTCACCGAAACGTTTTGGTTTCATGTAGAAATTGATCAGCGGAGTGAATCCGTTCATGATGAGAATGGCAAAAGAAATTCCTTCGGGATAGGCACCCCAGGTTCGAATCACCACGGTAATCACACCGATTCCCACACCGTAAATCCACATACCACGTGTGTTCATTGGCGATGTCACATAATCGGTAGCCATAAAAATGGCTCCCAGCATGAGTCCACCAGTGAGCAAATGCACAAAAGGTGAAGCGTATTCCAGCGGATTTGCAAGATGTAATGCACCGGCAAAAACTATTACAGTAACGAATATGCTAACCGGAATGTGCCAGCTGATAATTTTTTTAAAAATCATATAAGCCATTCCAATCAATAAAGCAAAAGCAGAAATTTCTCCGATAGATCCCGGTTTATTACCAATTAACATTTTTAAGTTCATTGGTATATCGGCGCCACCCTCCTTGATAATTGACAATAACGTTGCTCCGGTAGTTGCGTCCAGATAGGCTGTACTCAAAGGCTCAACCACCGGCCAGTTTGTCATTTCGACAGGAAAAGAGATGAGCAGGAATACACGCCCTATCAAAGCCGGATTAAAAGGATTGTTACCAAGTCCACCGAAACTCATTTTGCCGACACCTATAGCTACAAGTGAGCCTACGATGATCATCCAGATTGGAAGATTGGATGGAAGGTTGAACGCTAAAAGCAAACCGGTAAGCGCTGCCGATCCGTCGGTTATCGACACCTCACTTTTCAGAAGGAAACGCTGAATCAGAAATTCGAACAACATACACGAAACTATCGCTACCACTGTAACTATCAGGGCACCAATGCCGAAAAAATACAAACCAGCAAGCAATGCCGGAATCAGAGCGATAATCACTCCATACATATTTTTCTCCACCGAGTCACCCCCATGAATATGCGGTGCAGGCGAAATAATCAGTTTTTCCATACAAATATTTAAATGTGCGAATGTATTTTCAATCCCTTATTTGGTATTTCTGCTTCGGATGATTCCTCCCACGGTCGATTTTCCATAACGGATATAATCGAGCAACGGTCGGTTCGATGGGCAGGTGTAACTACAACTACCACACTCAATGCAATCCATCACGCGGTTCGATTCCATCTCCGGCCACATATTGCGCTCACTCTGCGACATCAACAGAAAAGGTTCAAGGCCCATCGGACAAACGGTTACGCATTTTGTACAGCGAATGCAGTTACGCACAGGCTTACGAATTGCTTCCTCATCTCGCAGATATAATACCCCTGCGCTACCTTTGGCTGTAGGAATATCCAGATTCATGAGCGAACGACCCATCATTGGACCGCCACCCAGAATCTTTCCTGTACCAGCCGGTATACCCCCTGTCAGTTCAACAATTTGTGAGAGATATGTTCCAAGGCGAACCCTATAGTTAGACGGATTGGGTGCATCTTTACCAGTGATGGTTATTACCCTGTCAATCATGGGCTTGTTCTTTTGCACAGCTTCGTAAATGGCGAAAGTAGTGCCGACATTTTGTACCACAGCTCCCACTTCCACAGGTATTCGTCCACTCGGAACCTGACGACGAATCAGAGCATCAATCAATTGTTTCTCGCCACCCTGCGGATAACGAACTTTCAACGGCTCTATCTGAATACCTTCAAACTCTTTGGCCTTTTCGGTAAGTAAAGCAATTGCATCTTTCTTATTGTTCTCTATGCCGATGATGGCTTTCTTCACCTCCAGCACTTTCATGATGATCGATACACCCACCAGAATTTCCACCGGATGCTCCAGCATTAGCTGATGGTCACAAGTGAGGTAAGACTCGCACTCTACTGCATTGATAATCAAAACATCAGCTTTCTTTCCCGGTGGAGGCGACAACTTTACATGGGCCGGAAAAGTGGCTCCTCCCAATCCCACAATCCCTGCAGCCTGTATTTTTGTCAGAATTTCTTCTTTCGTAAGAAAACATTTTCTGTTGATTTCGTTGGTGCGGATAATATTCTCGTCCCACTCGTCTCCTTCAACATCAATAAACACCGCAGGACGTTTGTAACCAGAAGCATCGAGCTGTACGTCGATCTTGTTTACTTTACCCGAAACCGACGAATGCACATTGGCCGAAATAAATCCATTCGCCTTACCGATGAGCTGCCCTACCTTAACAATTTCGCCCTTCTTAACAACTGCTTCACTGGGCGTTCCTATATAATGTGCCAGCGGTATGGCTACCATTTTCGGAATGGGTGCAGTTTGTATCTTCTTACCGGCAGAGAATTTATTTTCAGCGGGGTGAATGCCTCCTATTCTGAATGTTTTCATATCTGTTTGAAAAATGAAATGTCTTATAATGAATCAATTAACAGCAACTGCTGAGGTCTCTTCTGCCTTCAGTTTGCGGGGCGGGAAATTAATCTCCCGAATCGCATTGGTTGGACAAACCTCCACACATTTGCGGCATAGCCTGCATTTATCGTCGTGGATAAAAGCCAGGCTGTTGCCTACTGTTATGGCTTCGTGTGGACATACCTTCTGACACTTAGTGCAACCGATACAACCTACACTGCAGGCTTTTCGGGTGATGTGCCCTTTATCTTCGTTGCGACAAGCAACATAAATGCGTTTACCCTTCGGACCTTTTTTTCTGATTTCGATGAGTAACTTGGGACAGGCTTTTACACAGGCTCCACAGGAAGTACATCGATCGTCATTCACTTCGGGAAGCATAGTGTTGGGATTTATTTTTATAGCATCAAATTCGCACGATATTTCGCAATCGCCGAAACCCAAACAACCCCATGAGCAGTTGGTTTCGCCACTATAAAGGTTGTGCGCAATGAAACAGTGCTTCACGCCATCATATTCGTTATTACGTGGACGATGCTCACAGGTACCGTCGCATCGAACCACAGCTACTGTCGGTGCTTTAGCTATTGCTGTTTTGCCCAAAATGGCTGCAACGTTTGTCATGGTATCGTTACCACCAACCGGACAAAACAAATCGCCCAGCTCGTTGGATTTCACACATGCATCGGCAAAACCCCTACAACCAGGAAAACCGCAACCACCGCAATTGGCAGCAGGGAGGGCAGCTTCAACTTCATCGATCTTAGGATCCTCGAAAACGTAAAACTTTTTGGCAACCACATACAAAATGATGGCAGCAATCGCACCAATTACTCCCAGAGTAAGCAAAGAAAATAAAACTACATTCATGTGTATCGATCTCTAAAAAACAAATGAATCATCTTTCAATCCAACTTCCGCCTGATATTAAATTTCAGGGTGGTTTTAAGTTTTTGATTGAAAAATGACAATATGATGAAGTACGGAACCAAAATCGCCAGGGCTATAGTGCCCGATAATGCTTCATTGTCCGTCTGACTTCTCAGTACGAATAAGGTAATTAAAATAAGCAGAAAAGGCAATACAAAAGCAAACAAAACAGCCAAAAGTCCCATAGAGCTTCGACCATAAAGCATCACAGCATCTCCAGGTTTGAAATCAGTTGTTTCGGCTTCCACATCCACATACTTTTCCTTCATTTCGGCGGCAGTGCAGGTGCTTTTGGCATGACAACTACCACAGGCAGATTCTTGAACAATCTGCACACGAATGTGTTTTCCATCGATGTGTTGAACGATACCTGAATGTTCGATAATTTGGCTCATTTTGTAATCCCGACATTGCAAATTGGGGACAAATGTACTACAAATTTTGAATTGTTACAATAAAATCTGATATTTTCGAACATTTTTCGATTTAAAATTTTTAAAAAAAAATCTGATTCGGTGTTAATACAAAGCTTATCACTAAACATTACTTCGCAAAGATGATTGTACTCTTGCTGAAAAACAATGCTGGAATAGTTAATGCAACGCAAATAACCACTTAACTTTTACACACTAAGTTTTTTAATGAAAACCTGATACTCATCTACAATTTATGGATATTACGACGAATTTCTCCTAAAATCAGGAATCCTCACCCTCTTCTTCATCAGGCTCCACATGATTCAACACCGAATCACCAAGCAATGCAGTACTTTGTTCAGCCGGAAGTTCCTGCACAGTGCGCAGTTTGCGCTCAATAGCCCGGGTACGAACTCCTGCACTGTGAATCACATTAGTTGCTTCTTCCAGCTTCTTCTTCGTTTTCTCGAGCACCTCTCCAAACCGGCCGAATTCAGTTTTCACAGCGCCGAGAATTTCCCAAACCTCGCTCGAACGCTTCTCGATAGCCAGGGTTTTGAATCCCATTTGCAAACTGCTCAAAAAAGCTACCAAATTGGTTGGACCAACCACAGAAATCTTAAATTCGCGCTGCAGGGTTTCAAAGAGGCCGGTGCGACGCAGAATCTCAGCATAAAGTCCTTCGGTGGGCACAAACATGATTGCAAAATCGGTAGTGAAGGGCGGATTAATATACTTGTCGCGGATATCCTTAGCACACTTTTTTACCGAATTTTCGAACTGTCGTACAACAATTTCCATTTCCTTCTGACTCATATCGGCCACACGATCGTAAGCTTCGAGCAGACGCTGATAATCTTCGTTCGGGAATTTGGAGTCGATGGGTAACAACACAAACTGATCGTTGTCGGTCTTGCCCGGCAGCTTAACAACAAACTCCACACGCTCTTGGCTTCCTTCCTTCACTACGGCATTTTGATCATACTGCTCAGGCGATAATATCTGTTCGAGGATGGCGCCCAATTGAATTTCGCCCATATTACCTCGCGTTTTTACATTGGTCAGTACTTTTTTCAAATCGCCAACTCCCGACGCCAGCGACTGCATCTCACCCAATCCGCGTTGTACCTGCTCGAGTCTATCGCTAATAAGTTTGAAAGATTCGTTGAAGCGCTTTTCCACCGTTTCCTGCAGTTTTTCGTCAACCGTTTTGCGCATTTCCTCCAGCCTGGTATTGTTATCTTCCTGAATTTTTGATAGTTTCTGCTCAACTGTCTCACGAATTTCCCTGAATGCATTGCCCTGCTCTGTCCGGTTTTCACGGGCAGATTTCTCCAGCTGTTCTACAAGGTTTTTATTCTTCTCTTCAAAATTTCGCATCAGCTCATGCAGTTGCTTTGAAAATAGCTCGAACTGATTGTGTTGTGCTTTCGACAAATCGGTCACTGTATTCGAAAGCCTGTCGCCCAGCACTTTAAACGAATTACTAAGCTCCTCCCGATTGTCACGCGACTGTTTTAGATTTTCATCACGTGTACGACTGAACTCATCGCGGATCAGCGGATCAATTCTGCTGAGCTCACTTTCCAACCTGATCAGTTTATCTTTCATTCCTTCAAAGTCAGCGCCGGGCTTTTTTAGCAGGGTAATCAAGATATTAACAATCAGCAGAATAACTATAGGAATAAAGAAAATCATGAGTGACATAGAACTTGAAATTTAGGATTTGTGATTAACTCGGAATTTGGGTCATATTAAACTACAGATTCGGCCAAAGCCTGCCTGATATCATCCAGTATATCCTGTGGATCTTCGAGGCCAACACCGAGTCTCATGAATCCGTCGGTTATGCCCATAGCAGCTTTGTCAGCATCCGAAAAATCGGCATACATGGTCGATGCCGGGTGTATAATCATCGATTTATTATCGCAGAAATTGGTTCCGCGACGAATCACTCTCAATGCATTCATAAACCTGAAACACTGGCCTTTATCCTTCAACTCGACACCGATTAAGCTACCCGACTTTGCCCCGAATTGTTCCAGAGCCAATGAATAATACCTGCTATCCTTCAGGGAAGGATAAATCACCCTTACCACACCCTCCATTTGACTCAGTACCCGGGCAACTTCCAACGCATTTTCGCAAATTTTGTCTATTCGCAAAGTAAGTGTTTCCAATCCAAGTAGCTGAAGATAAGCATTGTGTGGCGCAAGGCATGCACCTACATTCCTGTAAATTTCTCTCGAAAGTTTTCTGAAAAATCCGGCATTGCCAAACATTTTGAATTCTGATTCAATGTTGGGAACATATTGCCATTTGTCTGATGGAAAGGTAAATACAGCCCCACCGATGGTAGTGGCCCCACCCGAAACAAATTTGGTAGTCGACAATAATTCAATATCTGCTCCCCAGGCTCCGGATGGAAAAATATAGGGTGTCAACATACTATTATCAATAATAAGCAATTTATTTGTACGATTTGCTACTTGGGCAATACTTCGCATATCGTAAATTTTGAGCATCGGATTGGTCATTACTTCTACAAAAACAGCACGTGTAAAGTCGTCGCAGGCTGCTTCAATTTCAGCCGGATTGTCCAGATCGACAAACTTAACACCAATACCAAGTGCAGGAAGCGTTTTGGTGAACAATACAAAAGTATTGCTAAAAAGATTTTTCGATGAAATGATATTGTCGCCCGCGCTACATATTGTAAGCAAAACATTCGAAATTGCCGCCATTCCTGACCCGACACACAAACAATCTTCGGCATTGGCAAGTATTTTCAGCCTTTTTTCAAGTTCCCTGACTGTAGGATTGGCTATGCGGGAATACATATAAGCATCGGTGCGACCTGTAAAGGCTTCTTCAACTGCTTCGGCCGTTTCGAAGTCGAAAGAGGCTGTTTCATATACAGGCGTTTTCAGACTACGAAGGGTTTCATGCGAATCGGTTTCTCCGTGAATGAGTCTGGTATTGAGTTTTTTCATTGTCTATCGTTTCATTTTTAGAGGCTCAAAGATAATAGAGATTGACCGAAAAATTTATAACTATCGAGAAATTTATTTGATCCCATGGTTTATTGATTCTCACTCAGAACAATTCGGACGTAAATCTGTTCATTTGATTAAAGCATACATCAGGATGAATGAAAATAAGTTAACTGCCGCTCTGATCGGAGCAACCGGACTGATTGGTTCGCATATTCTGGAACAATTAAAAGAAGATGCCACCTACGGAGAAGTTCGGGTTTTGGTTCGCCGGTCTTTTGAAGTTTCACACTCAAAAATTAAAGTCATTGAACTGAATTTTGATGATATGCTCACCCTGGAAGCATCACTTCAGGGCGTTGATGCTGTGTTTTGCGCTATTGGCACTACACGCAGCAAAACTCCCGATCTCAGTGCTT
Organism: uncultured Paludibacter sp.; assembly: GCA_964350125.1. Lineage (GTDB taxonomy): Bacteria > Bacteroidota > Bacteroidia > Bacteroidales > Paludibacteraceae > Paludibacter. The sequence goes on from CAYGJI010000006.1 coordinate 12,139, forward strand.
ATCGAAAAATCGACGTTGACATTCCGGTAAATATAGCCCGTCTAAGTGAAAAAACCGGTGTAAAAAGTTTTCAGTTGGTATCTTCAGTGGGTGCTAACAGTCTGAAATCTAATTTTTATTTAAAAATGAAAGGCCTCGTAGAGGATGAGGTTCAAAAGCTCAATATCCCTTCAATAAGCATTTTTCGTCCATCACTTTTGCTGGGTAAACGAAACCCTCCCCGGATCGCAGAGCAAGTATCTGCCGTGCTTATGCGACCCTTGCATTTTTTAATTCCCAGTCATTACAAACCCGTTGAAGCAATGCAAGTTGCTAAAGCAATGATCTGTGCCTCCAAAAACCAGCACCGCGGAAACAGCATTTTGCACTTTAAAGAAATCATGAAAAAATGTTTTCAATCCCCTTAATCTGTTTGTTGGTTACTTCACTAAAATTCGTACCTTTGTGCTTCGTTTATAAGTTGACTCATCTGCAACTTTGATTTCTTTGGACGGACAAAAAAAGATATTATATTTATCCATTAGCTATGCTGGCCGTTGGTTCAGATTAGCGAAAGGGGGCATTGTCTCTCTTTCCTCTTTGAAAAAAAATAACAATAACTTTCTGCTACCTGTCCGAAACCAAATTATTGCATTTATAAGTTGATCTCAAGGATTTTTCAATATTGATTCTCATAAGTAACAGGAAGAAAATAATGATGAAATAGAAGTATGCAATGTAAAATTTGTTACAATTCAAAGAATAATACCATTTATACCGTCAGAGAGATGATGTTCGGCAACGGAGATTATTACACATATTTTGAATGCTCTGAATGTGGTTGTCTCCAGATAAGCGAAATACCCGGAGATATTTCAGCATTATATCCACCGGAATATTACAGTTTCCATTTGCAATCACCCGAAGCTTCTTACAAAGGCATAAGCAGTTCGTTAAAAAAAATCAGGAATCGATTTGCAATTTTAAAACAGGGGGGCATAACCGGTCACATTATATATCGTATTTACCCGAATGAGATCATGAAAATGTTGCACCTTACAGGCATCACACAGAACTCAAAAATACTTGACATTGGTTGTGGTAGTGGTGTTTTGCTTTATGATTTACAAGAGATTGGTTTTCAAAAGTTGCTGGGTGTTGATCCATTTATCAATGACGATATCGTTTACTCTAACGGTCTTAAAATAGTGAAAAAGAACATCTCTGAAATTTCAGGAAAATGGAAACTGATCATGTTTCATCACTCCTTTGAACATATTCCCGATCCCTTTGAATTGCTGAGCCAGATTCCGCGTTTACTGTCTGATGATGGCGTGTGTCTAATCCGAATACCAACAGTCTCCTCATACGCCTGGAAGCATTACAGAGAAAATTGGGTTCAATTGGATGCACCAAGACATTTTTTCCTTTATTCAATAGAAAGCATTCGTATATTAGCAGAAAAATCAAATCTGAAAATTGACAAAATCATTTACGATTCAAATGAACTTCAATTTTGGGGAAGCGAACAGTATATCCGGGATATTGCTTTTACCGATCCCCGTTCATATTTTAAAAACCCGGGGGCTTCAATTTTTAATTCCAAAGAAATAAAGCTGTTCAGGAAAAAATCGAAAAAACTCAATGAACAAAATCAGGGAGATTCCATTGGTGTTTTCCTCAAACTGAAATAAAACAGAAGTCACATTTTATTTGTCTTTTATCATTTCCTCCAACTTCATCATTTCATCCCTCAACCGGGCTGCTTCGAGGAAATCAAGTTCTTTGGCAGCTTCGTGCATGGCTTTGCGTACCTTTTGCAGGGCTTTTTCGAGTGCATTTTTGCTCATGGTTTGTACTACAGGATCGGCAGCAATACTCAAATGCAATTCGGGCTCCACATAGGCATGCGGTTCGGCTTTGCTGATGCCTGCTCTTTCGCCCTTCACAATGGCAGTCGGAGTGATATTATGTAAGGCATTGTATGCCAACTGCTTTTCGCGCCGGCGATTGGTTTCGTTAATCGTCTTTTCCATGCTGTTGGTAATTTTATCAGCATACATAATCACCCTGCCATTGAGGTTACGCGCTGCCCGTCCTGCTGTTTGAGTCAGGGAACGGTGCGACCTCAGGAATCCTTCTTTGTCGGCATCGAGAATAGCCACCAACGATACTTCGGGTAGGTCGAGCCCCTCGCGCAATAGGTTGACTCCCACCAGCACGTCGTAAACTCCGCGGCGCAAATCTTCCATAATCTTTACCCTGTCGAGTGTCTCCACATCAGAATGGATATAATTACATCGAACACCCATTTTGGCCATATAATCAGTGAGTTCTTCGGCCATACGCTTTGTTAGTGTTGTTACCAGCACACGCTCATCTCTCTCTTTGCAAACTGTAATTTCCTCAAGCAAATCGTCAATTTGATTCAAACTGGGGCGGACATCGATTATTGGATCAAGCAATCCGGTCGGACGAACGAGCTGATCAACCACCATGCCTTCACATTTGAACAATTCGTAATCGGCTGGTGTTGCCGACACATAGATTGTTTGGGGATTAAGCTGTTCAAACTCTTCGAATTTGAGCGGACGGTTATCTTTGGCAGCCGGCAATCTGAAACCATATTCGACCAGATTTTGCTTTCGGGCTGCATCGCCTCCAAACATCGCCCTGATTTGCGGAATGGTCACATGACTTTCATCAATCACCATCAGATAATCCTTTGGAAAATAATCAAGCAGGCAATATGGTCTGCTGCCGGGTTTCCTTCCATCAAAATATCGCGAATAATTCTCAATCCCAGAGCAATAACCCAGTTCTCGTATCATCTCCAGGTCATAATTCACCCTTTCATAAATACGTTTCGCTTCGTAATCTTTGCCAATCGAACGGAAATACTCAACCTGAAGCTGTAAATCCTGCACTATCACCTGAAGTGCCTGATTAATACGCTCTTTCGTAGTAACAAATATACTTGCTGGAAAAATCCGATAAGCATCAAACTGTTCCAACACCCTGAAATTCACAGGGTCAACTGTCTGTATTTCATCAATCTCATCGCCCCAGAATACTATCCTCAGAATGAAATCAGCATAGGCCAGAAAAACATCTACTGTATCTCCCTTTACCCTGAAGTTGCCTCTGTTCAGTTCAATTTCATTGCGGGAATACTGGCTGTTGACCAGATTTCTGAGAAAAGCATTGCGTACTAATTTCTGTCCTTTCTGTATTTCAATCACATTGGAAGTAAAATCCTCCGGATTACCAATACCGTACAAACACGACACCGACGATACAATCAGCACATCCCTCCTACCCGACAACAAGGCAGAGGTAGCTGAGAGTCTGAGCTTTTCTATCTCCATATTGATGGAAAGATCTTTTTCGATGTACGTATCTGAAATCGGTAAGTATGCTTCAGGCTGATAGTAATCGTAATACGAAACAAAATACTCGACCGCATTTTCGGGAAAAAACGATTTAAATTCACTGTAAAGTTGTGCAGCCAGGGTTTTATTATGACTCAGCACCAGGGTTGGCCGGTTCACTTCGCTTACCACATTGGCAATAGTAAATGTCTTTCCCGACCCAGTTACTCCGAGCAGGGTCTGAAACGACATGCCGTAATTCAGCCCTTCCACCAGTTGCTTGATGGCTTCAGGCTGATCACCGGTCGGACGGTAATCAGAAGTTAAATTAAATGGCATAAGAAGCTTCGTTTAATATCGCGGCATTACAATCCAAAGGATGATGTAAAGCAGCAAACCCGGGAAACCAGCTGAAAATATTGACAGAATCACATAAATAATCCTTACAAGGGTAGGATCTATATTGAAATATTCAGCAATACCGGCACAAACTCCGGCGATCATCTGGTTGCGCGAACGGTGTAATTTTTTATGCATAAGATGAGGATTTTTGAATATGCAAAGGAAAGAAATATTTTTAATGTGCCAATGTAAAAACACAAATATATGCCAATAAAATAATGCTACTATTTTCAGACTATTTCATTGGCGCAAATTGTTATTTTTATAAGATACAATTACCTTCTTCCCGACTGTACAATATAGTTTCGGAGTTCGTTGTTAAACGAATCGTTCGCCAGCAAGTCTTCCATATTCAGATGGAGTCGGTATCGCCAGCTGGAAATTGAATTGGATGGGACATTGATTCTTTCTTCGTGCGGATTCTCGTGTCTGATTTTTTCTGATATGCTGAGTAAATCCTGCATCTGGAATATTGCCCACATGGCCGGTGAATACAAATGTTGCAACAATATATCTCTGCAAATCCACCATTCGCAGAACCAGGGCGCATCGCCACCATGACCAAGTTGCAGATTATAAAAACGTTGAGTAACACCGCGATCTTCTTCCCACCAGCCACGTACTGTGCTCATGTCGTGGGTCGAAGGAGTTACAACAGAGAGGTAAGGAGCTTCGGCGGGATGGAAAAATTCGATTGTATTTATTTTCGGGGCACGCTGCACTTCCAGACTCAGAATGCTTAGTTCTTTCATCACATCTGTAACGCAACGGGTCATCAGGCCGAGATCTTCTCCACAAATGAGCATATTAGTCGAACGCTTGAGGGCCGGTAGTTTTTCCATACCCGATTTGTACCAGTGCGCATCCTGACGTTTAAAATAATAATCGACATAAATCTCATCCAGCTTTTGTTTGGTATAATCGTCGAGATCGGCGAAGGAACGAACCGACTGCATTCCGAAACGCGGATAAAAGCGGGTGTTGTTGCTACCGGCTTCCTCAAAGAAAAGCACGTTCGAAATTAAATCGAATAACCCCCATTTTACTCGTTCACTGATAATGCCCTTATCAAAAAGATTTTCAACATATTTCTGACTGCAATAATCCGGTTTTAAGTGCAATACCCAACCATCTTCTACCTGAAGGCAATTGGCTTTCACCCAGCCCGACTCATCAGCAAAGAAATCCCATAAAATGCTGTCGGTAATGTAAGGACGGCAAAAACGATTATAATCGAAATGCACACCTTTCTCACTAAATTCGTTGATATGCACCGGAACTGACGGATACAATGAGCCCATCACACCCTCTACCTGATCCATCGGGATTTGCCAGATTCGGAAAAAACCGAGGATATGATCGACCCTGAATGTATCGAAATAGTTCGACATCTGCGCAAATCGCTTGTTCCACCACTCAAAACCGGTACGTTTGATGGCTTCCCAGTTATATGTGGGCAATTCCCAGTTCTGACCCTTCACCGAGAACATGTCGGGCGGTGCTCCTGCCTGTTTATTGAGATGAAAAAGATCGGGATGAGCCCAGGTATCCACTGAATTTCGGTTAACACCTATGGGGATATCCCCTTTGAGCACGATGCCTTGCTGATGTGCATATGCATGAGCTTCAGAAAGTTGAACATGTAAATGATACTGAATGAAATAGTTGATAGCCACATCATCAAAATCGGGAGAATCAGGGGCAGTCATTTCCCTGATCATTGCCGGATTGAATGTGGCATGCTCGCCCCATTGCCGGTAGTCGGATGTTTTATACTTATCACGAAGCACACAGAAAACGGCATAGGAACCAATCCAGTATTCGCTTTCTTTCATAAACTGCTGAAAAGCATTACTCTTCAATAATTTATCTTTCTGAATGAAATACAATTCGCGGGCATAGGCCAGCTTGAAGTTTATTACCTCCAGAAAATCAACTAATTTGCTTTCGTTCAGTTCCGATTGTTTCTTCTTGTACTCTTTCCGGAGCGGATGCGTGGCAGGTAATTTACCCATAGCCGGTAAATTCAGAAACAGCGGATTGAGCGCAAAAGCTGTGATGGCTGCGTAGGGCAAAACATCGGCATCGGTGTGTGTACCAATAGTATCGTTCAGCGGTAGCACTTGTATCAGCTTCATGCCAACACGCGCCGACCAGTCGATAAACAACTTCATATCACCAAAATCGCCCACACCAAAACTCTGACGTGTACGGATGCTGAATACCGGCAAACCTACACCGGTGCCTTTCCAAAGAGGTACCGACATGCGTACAAAACCATCATCGTGCTGAACCAGTGATTTTTTATCATTCAAAAGCTCTGTTGGTCGATCATGCCCATCCTCAAATCCACAAAAACAATCGTCTTCAGGATCATAAAAACCATATTTATATTGAATATCACCCTGGCATTTCGACAAATCAATATACGCATGCCAGTATTCTCCTGATTTTTTCAATAGCAATGGCTTTTTCACTGACCAGTTGCCTAATGACTTACAATTACCAATCATGCAAAGCACCTGGTTTTTAGGAAGTAAGGGTGCCTTTACTCTGAAATAGTGGGTGAACTTTGCCGGAGCTACAATATTTTCACTCACATGCTCATCACGGAGCAAAACGGCTTTGAAAGGTGCCGACGACAGGGTATTTTCAATTGCTGAAACCTCATTCCATTCATCAACACAGAGAATATTGGCTGCAACAGAAAAATCTGGATTAATAACCCTTGCCTCACCCCACTCCGGGATGAAACGATTCAAATTTTCATCATACACAAGATATTGATATTGAAATGCTTCCAATTTACCTGTATCTACTTCCACGGTTCCCGACCATGACCCTGAATAAGAGTAAACCAGATTCAGTGCTTTGCTGTAATCGCCATCCCCCAGTGCAGGAATATTTCCTGTTATGAGTAATCTTTGACCCCAAACAGTATGATAGTGTATTTTGAAATGTATCTTCATGTATTTTTCTGATTCTGAATTAACCTATTGAAAAATGAAATTTTTAAAAGAACTCAAAATTACGCTGATAGCACTAAACATCTGACTTTGTAATAACAAAAAATGATTCTATTTTATTTCAAACGTTTGCATATTTTTGGCAGGGCTATTTTCATCTTTAAAGTTTTTTTGCACAATTGCCTTGTTTTTGAGATATTGTTGTAATTTTGCAGTAAAATCAGAAAACCACATTTCAGCAGGCCAATGACATCAGTATCCAATTCTCAGTTTAAGATTTTTTCGGGCACTAACAGCGCCTATCTGGCAGAGAAAATCTGCAAGAGTTTGAACTCTCCACTCGGAAATATGATTATTGAACATTTCGCCGATGGAGAGTTCGCTGTTTCATATGAGGAGTCGATTCGCGGTCAATACATTTATCTCATTCAATCAACCTTTCCCAGTTCCGACAATCTGATGGAATTGTTGTTGATGATAGATGCTGCCAAAAGAGCTTCGGCCTATAAAATTATTGCTGTGATACCCTACTTCGGATGGGCTCGTCAGGATCGCAAAGATAAACCACGGGTTTCGATTGGCGCTAAACTCATTGCCGACTTGTTGAGTGTGGCAGGAATAGACCGTCTGATAACCATGGATTTACATGCCGACCAAATCCAGGGGTTCTTCAATGTACCCGTGGATCACCTGTATGGTTCCAGAATTTTTGTACCTTATATCCAATCTCTGAAACTTGATAATCTGGTTATTGCCTCTCCTGATGTTGGAGGTTCGAAAAGGGCTGGCACATACTCTCGCCATTTGGATGTACCTATGGTACTTTGCCATAAATCGCGCGACAAAGCCAATGTAGTTGGAGAAATGCGCATCATTGGTGATGTTGATAGAAAAGATGTTATTATTGTCGATGATATGGTCGATACAGCCGGTACTCTGTGTAAAGCAGCCGACCTGATGATGGAAAACGGCGCCAATTCAGTAAGAGCCATTGTTACGCATGGAGTGATGTCAGGAAATGCAGCAGAACGTATCATGGACTCAGCCTTAACCGAAATTGCTTTTACCGATTCAATTCCCTTTGATTGCAAAAAATGTTCGAAAGTAAAAATTCTTTCTTGTGCCGATATGTTTGCCGATACCATTGAAAGGGTACAAACCCACAGGTCGATCTCTGAGCAATACGTAATAAAATAAAACTTATAAAATACATTTAAATGGGTGATGCAACTAACAGTGCATCACCCATTTAAATGATATGAAGCTACATTGATCATTTAAGCTTAGTTGTACATTGTTTATGCAATTTTTTGATGGAAAACACCATCACAGTAGCCAGAATTAGTACTACTGCACAAATCTTGAAAATCACAATTGCTGCATTATTGGGAACCACGTCGTACATATAACCAAAAAGCGGAGGTGCCATCAATCCTGCAGTAGCCCATCCTGATAGTACCAGACCGTGAATCGCCGACATACGTTTCGGCCCAAACAAATCACTGATAAGCGATGGTATTGTTCCGAAACCACCACCATAGGAAGCAATAACATAGGAAATTAAGATACCAAAAATCAAGGGCGATGTAACATAAGGCAAAACAATGTAGGCAATTGCTGCCGTAGTCAGAAGAAGCACAAACGCATTGATCCGCCCGATATGATCCGACAACCATGCCCAGAACAAACGACCCACGCTGTTGCCAATAGAAGCTGCAGCGATTAAAGTTGCTCCGGCAGCTGCTAACCCTGCAGTGCTTAACGAAGGGCTTGTTTCACGCATCACATACTGCATCAGTGGAGACATCAAACTGATGACACCTAATCCTGCGACACTATACAGAAAACAGATCAACCAAAGTTTTATGCGGGTTGTTTTAGTGTGATTAAAAGATTCAGCCAGAGTAGGAATTTTACTGGTAGCATTGGCTGCATGCGGGCTGTAAATAAATTTTGTTGAAATTGCCATAATAACTGCATATACAGCAGCGATGAATAAAAATGTCAAGGCAATATTGCCTGCAGTCATACTCATTGCAAAGGGAGCAAACACTTTACTCATAAATAAAGCACCTAATCCGAAACCCATGACAATAATCCCGGTTGCAAATCCTTTTCTATCAGGGAACCAACCGGCAATTGTGGTTACAGCTGTAACATAACCAGTTCCCAGTCCGATTCCACCTACAACACCATACCCTAACGCCAGCACAATATAACTCAACCAGCTAACCCAGGGTGTTTCAATGCTGCCGATAACTCCCGAACCCAGATATAATCCGAGGGCTGCAATAAGATACCCTGCTATAAAAAAATAAGCTGAACGACGCATCAGATAGCGACTGCCTAATTTAGAAACAAGCGGACCGGTATACAGTGCCGCAAAACCAAGACCAGCCACAGCAAGGCTGAAAACGGCTGATACCTGCATATTGCTCCATTGATACATTTCTATGATGGGTTTAGTAAAAAAACTCCAGGCATAAACCGAACCTAAGCTCAATAAAAGTATAACACCGAAAATTAAAATTAAATTGCGATTAATTGGTTTGTTTGGGATAGGTTCCTTGAATGTAGTGGCCACAATACTCATCTTTTTTCCTTTTATGTAATTAATAATTGTAATTGATTAAAATTAATACCGTTGACAAATTGAACTTTTTTGATTGTTAAAGGCCGTTTCTGAAGTATAGAAACGGCCTTAATTATTTGAATTTTTCAGAGTTATTGCACTTCCTTCAATGTGAAATTGTCCCAGATTACAATTGCTGTTCTGTACGTTCGGAATTGAAAATCGAAGGATGTTGCCGCGGCAGGTGCATCAAAATCAATCGTATAAGTATGCCAGGTGTTTTTTACATCGGGGAAATAACTGTTTCCGGATGAATTGGCGTTTCCTGGTCCACGTAATTTAGGATACAAACCTGTTGCCTGTAATTCAGTTTCAGTGAGGAAAGTCTCCCCCCTCCTGAAGTTGCTCCAGATACGGGCATCAGTACCATCGCCACTCACAATATAATATGACATGCTCAGTTGGTATTTTTTACCGCCGGTCACAGGAACTATTTGAGACCAGTTAACTGTACCTGAAGCACTCGTCGCATCGAGTCTGAATGCTCTGGTTCCTTCACTCACAATTGTTTGTTCAGCCGTATTTACCGTGCCTGTTACTGTACTGCTGAGGAATGTCCAACTATCTGGTGTTGTGCCTGTCCAGTTTTCGAAACTGCCGTTGGTTATTAAAGATGAACCCGAAGCTGTTTGTGCAGCCTGGCTCAATGCCACTGTTCTGGTAACACTGTTATCCGTTGCAGTTACTGTTACTGATGCAGTGCGCGAAGCTCCTGTTGTATTAGCTGTTGCAGTCACAGTAACGGTACTTCCGGAGATTGCAACTGCAAAATTGGTCGGATCGGAAGATACAGCACTCCAGGCCCTGTTTCCTGTTACAGTAAATGATTTGGCTTCACCACCGTGTACAAACGACAATGATGCAGGATTAGTAGTAAGCGTTGGAATGTCTCCAAAAATGAAGTTATCAAGCTGATAAGTAGTTGAATTACCTGTTCCGCTGGTACCTTTATAATAGAAACCTATGCGTTTTACTCCTGTATAAGACGAAAGATCGATGATTCCAGAAGGGATGAACGGTGTGAATGTACCACTAATATCAGCTGCTACAGGAATTCTCCATCCTTCGAGTTTGGTTTTGGGTGAAGTAGGTGTATTGCCATCGATTACATACACTTCGAAAACTGTACTGGCATTGAAATAAGCTGCAGCTGTTGTGAAACTGAGCTGTTTCGAAGTGGCTGCTGAGAAATCAAGGCGCGGAGAAAGCAACCAGAATTCCTGTTCGGTGGCAGTAGTTAGCGCTGTACGGTGAGCAGAAAACTGCACGAATTTATTGTTGCTGAAGGTTCGTAAATCCGCCTCAAGTGTTCCCTGAATTTTAAATCCAAACCAACCTTTGTTATCAGTTTGTGTACTAAAGTAAGCATCGCCGGTACCTGTGGTAAACGATTCGAAATTTTCGTTTAAGGCTACAACGGGATTAGGATCGTTTCCAACAGGTGTAGTATTACCGCCCTCCATGTTATATATCGGAGCAGAAGTTGCATCTTTGGTCGTAATCTTAATATCATCGACCCGGGTACCAAACTGAGTTACCGCAGCAGCAAAACGCAACTTGATGGTATTGGCATTTTCGGGCAAAGTAAATTTAATACTGTCAACCAACCCCCAGTTTTCCGTATTCTTGATATAACTTAGTTCAACCCACTGTGTGGTACCATTCACTTTATATGATACTTTCAGAATACTGTCGGTTTGATTTGAACCGAAAGTAAGTACCAGATTTTTTGCACCACAAACAGCAATGTTATTAACCATTAAAGTTGCACCTCCCGATGCCATCATGGCATTTACACTTCCTGAAGCACCATTATAACCCTGCGAAGGAGAGTTTGTACGTAGTGTAACCAATCCAAATTCTGACGAATAAGAAACACTGTCTTTTCCTAAGCCGGTTTTATTATACCCGGTATAAACGGCCACTGCCGGCCATTGTGTTCCATCCTGAACTGCTGTAGTTCCGAAATCTTCAGCAAAAATGGTTACCGGTTCCTTGTCACCTGGTTTTTCCGGATCAAAAATATTGGTACATGCCGGCAATAAAACCGACATCGCAGCAAACGCCAATGCTGTTAATTTTATGTTCTTCATAACGATATGTATTTTTAGTTTTTATTTTATTGCTGATGATAGCTTTCGAATCCTTTGCCCAGGTCTCTGATGCTTCGAAGCGTAAGTTGATGGTAAATTTTGCTGGCACTGGCAGGCACATCTCTGTCGTTGTACCAACCAACAATCGCAGTAATATTTCCTTTGATGGTTGATGCAGGAATTCTGCGCGTTGCAAATTTCGAATATTCACTGGTCGAGATAAACATCGAGACACCCGAACCATCCTGTATTTCCCTCGATTGCGGAAATCCAATTCCATTGGTAGAAGGTGCGAATATCTGATCATTGGCACTGATGGTGGCAGGAACACCAAAATCAGCTCCTCTGCCGGTAAACCAGGCACCCTTGATACAAACAAGCTTGTTATACACTGCAGTTCCGGCAGCTCTGATTTGTGCCAGTGTCATTGTATCAGCAACTACCGCTAAAGTGTCAGGCATTCCGTATGCAATAATACTTTTATCTGAAAAATACTTTGGCATTCGCCCTGGCTCAATCCTCACAGGATTGCGTCCTGTGTTTCTAAAATGTACACCCAATTGTGGCGATTGCGCAAAATTACCCAGATACAAATCATTACAAATCACCGAAACTCTTTGTCCGAGAGGATAAATGCCAGACAAACCACTTACATCCACTGAAATTTTCAAGGCTTGACCACCAGGCATTTCCTCCTGAATAGTCATGTATTTATACACATTTCCTTCGGCATCCGAACTGGTTACAATCCCATTCACTACCACCTGTCCGGGCGAAACTACCCTGGTAACGCTGAAAAGGCTCGACTGATTCAAAAAATCTTTTTTCAATCTGGCAATTGAATAAGTCGAATCAATTTTCTGTCCGAGATGTTTCGATTGATCAATAGGTTCAAATTCAATCTGGTTACAGGCTGCCAATCCTGCTAACAATATGATGCTTAAAAATTTTGCTTTCATAAACTATAAATTTAAATACTTTCAATTAAAATCTGTAACCCACATTCAGAAACAAATTGAATCCCCATGCATAATAATATCTATTGGGGAAACGGTTGAGCGAGGTTGCAACCACTGCACCATCATCCAATGGCAGACGAGCCTGCTGGAAACCACCGGTTATCATATTGCTGTTATTCAAAATGTTACTCAGACTGAGGTTGAAATTCAGTGAGCGTCGATCCTTCAGATAAATGAGTTTACCAACAGAAGCATCGAGTAGGAAACCAGAGGGCAACTTTTCCTGAGTTCCCAGTTTGGCAACCATTTCTTCAGTTACATATTTTGACATATTCTGCTCTGTAAACCTGTTAGGTGCAAAATCGAGATAATTGTTATCGAAATAGTTGAGTGTAACATCTACAAACCACATTTCCGGGTGAAAATAATCTACTGTGAAATTGGCAGCAAATTGCGGTCCGGTTGCCAGATGTAATCCTTTTGTAAGCACTGTTTCTTCTACATCTTTAAAAGACCCGTTTTCCGGACTTTTAATTCCTACCGCATTATTGGTATAAGTATACTCGGCAAGAGTTCCGGCCACTGTAAAAGTGAAACTATTGTTCAATTTGTAAGCAACACCGGCTTCAATTCCCTGATACAGTTTATCTGATTTTGTAAGCACATGATTAACAAAAGTACGATACTCATCATCGTAATATCCCAACATGTCCACGGTATTAGCCATGGTAGTGCGGAATCCGGTTACACGACCGCGAAGTTTCGGGAAGGTAAATGAATAACCTGCATCATACGACAAAATATTCTCAAGTCGCATAGGAATGGAAGTGTCTTTGATACGTTGCGACACATAGGCATTGTTCGACATGGGTGCGCGCGTTTCGTATAATGCATTCAAATTAATATGGTTACGTCCGTCAAATTTGTAAACTGCCCCTCCCTTAAAGCCGGGAACTACTGCCCACCATACATTTCCTTTACCATATGATTGCGCTCCGACTGCAACAGCACGACCATTTTCCATGTGGCCATATCGATAAAATTCAGAATAAGTGAGTTTAGCTGCTACATTCACATCCAGTTTATCGAAATTGAATTCTCCCTGAATGTAGGAACTGGCATGTTTCAGATTTATTTCATAATTGTATCCGAATACATCACCCACACCCACTACACGATTGGGGTTACGCATGTCGTTTTGTATAATATTCTGGTTTGCAGGAAAATCACGCTCGGCAAACTGGTCGATATCAATCCATTGGTTAGCACCAAGCAAATCGTCAATCGTTTTAAAATGCATGGCCTTTGATGATTTGAGTTCCAGCCCGGCCGAAAATTTGAGCCTTTTGGTAATTTCATTCGAATATACACTATTCATAGCAAGTTCAGAAAGATTGCTGTGACGGCGCTCGATAATATATTTTGCACTCCCGTTGGGATTAACCAGATTATTGCGGTAATTGGCCATATATAAAGACGCCCAGTTAATTTGTCGTACATCCTGATTATTTTTCCAAGCGCCAGTTACTTCAACTCTAACCAAAGAATCAGTTTGGAAACTGGGCATATAACGGTAATAGTCGGGACGGGGATCGGGTGCGTTGTAAAATCCCAGTGCTGAATTGCTGTACATACTGTAATGATAAGCTATACCGGTACGCAATCTCTCAGTATCACTGATTTGAAAATCATGGGAAAGAATTACTGTTGGATCAAAGGTTTTTACGACCCTCGACGTTCTTTTTTTACCATCCTGATATCCCCAGAATGAGTTATAGTAATTGGTACCTGCTAAATCAATGACCTCTTGTGTTGACGGACTGGATGATGCTCTGCGTGTAGGTGCTCCAAAAGTAACTATATTCACACTGTGTCGATCATCAATTTTCTTTTCAGCCGAAAGAAAATAGCCGGCTGAATTATAAAATGTACCTTCGACCAAGCCTTCATTGGCCCAGCGCACAACACCGGAAGCTGTAAATGCCCAGCCATCAGGACGTAAACCGGTAGCATAGGTAGCCTGTGCGCGAAGGCGGTAAGCGCGGTTAGTAAAAGCTACGCTGCTACGAACTCCGGCAGCATAGGCCGAAGCTCTTGTGTTAATATTACTTACCCCACCAACATTTCCAAATGCAAAAGACGATGTTTGTAAACCATACACGTTTTCGCGGTTGCGCATGGCATCATTCAATCCTCCTAAAGCTGAGTAATTGAAGCCACCACGATCGAGTGAATTGAAATGCACTCCATTGATGTAGGTTGTCTCATAATTATTCTCATAACCCCTGATTCTGAATCGCATGGGAGAAAACGAAAAACTGGTCTGTGAAATATACACATCACGTGATGATAAGGTGGCAGACATATTCTGATGACGGCCCTCATCATCTTCGTTCAAACTTGTTTCGCTGAGCTGTAGAACTATTTCCTGCTTTACTTCGGAATTAACATCAAGCTTCATCTTTACTACACCAATTTCCGTTGGCTTGCCCTGCTGAAGGTTAATTATGATGTTTTGGGTAAAATATCCAAAACGAATAAAACTAAGTTCAGTTGCTCCGGTAGCTGTTGTTTCTATGCGGTAATCGCCCGAAACATCCGTAAAAACGGATTCATCCTGATCAATCAGGGTAACTCTGACTCCCGGCATTGGTTGATCGTTAGCTGCCGATACTACTTTGCCTGTGATTACTGACTGTGATAATAATGAGGCACTTAAGCCCAGACACAACCAGAAAATGATTTGTATTCTTTTCATAAAATGACTAAAAACATAGTACATGAAATTATTGTAAAAATTACTTTCGAAAAAGGGACGCAATATACGACTATTTTCGATTCCCTGAAAGAATGAATAAATGTTTTATAAATATGAAAAAGAAACATTTTGTATTATGGACTTTTTTTCCCAATTTTGCACGGAAAAAAAAACGAGAAATGACAAAACGAATATTTTGGCCTTTTATTTTTATATCACTGGTTTTTGCAGCAGCCTGCAACTCAGGAAAAACCGCAATCCCAACACTTCCCAAAGTGGATGTACAGGTTGCATGTGTTGCATTTTATAATCTGGAGAATATTTTCGATACCATCGATAATCCTGATGTAAACGATTTCGAGTTTACACCTGAAGGTCCCAACAAGTGGGGCACTATGAAGTACAATGCAAAACTGCAAAGAATGTCATACGCCATCTCCCAAATTGGACTCGATTACAGCCCGGTCGGTGCTGCAGTTCTTGGTGTTTGTGAAGTGGAAAACATAGGTGTGCTTGAAGAACTGGTTAAACAGCCCGACATCAAAAAACGGCAGTACGTAGCTGTACTTCATGAAGGACCCGACCGCCGTGGTGTGGATGTAGGATTACTTTACAATCCGGCTTTGTTTGTGATGACAAATAGCAAATCCTACCGTTTGGTAACGGCCGACACCACTTTCAGAACCCGCGATCAACTGATGGTTAGTGGATACCTGCTCGACGAAAAAGTTCATTTTATTGTAACCCACTGGCCTTCGCGTTTAGGCGGTGAAGAAAGATCCAGACCCCGTCGTAATGCTGCTGCACGTCTTACAAAATCAATTGTGGATTCACTTTATCGAATCGAACCGCAATCGAAAATCATTGTGATGGGCGACAAGAATGATGATCCCAAAAATGAAAGTGTGGCAGAAATTCTGGGTGCCAAGAAAAACAAGGAAGATGTGAAGCCGGGTGGACTTTACAATGTTTTTTGGAAAACACACGATCGTGGAATCGGTACACTTGCTTATCAGGATCAGTGGAATCTCTTCGACCAGATTATCATTTCACATGAACTGATTAACAAAGGGAAAAACAAACTATACCTTTGGAGAAGTGAAGTGTTTAACCGCCCGTTTCTTACACATCAGGAAGGACAGTTTAAAGGCACACCAATCAGAACCCATGCCAGTGGCATTTGGCTGAATGGCTACTCCGACCACTATCCTTCACTGATTTATCTGGTTAAAGAAAAGTAATTTCATTCGATCAAAATAATAATTTACATTTTGCATAACAATATACAACCCATCGACATGGATTATCCAACACTTGAAGGAAAACTGATTCTTCCCGAATACGGACGACATATCCAGCAAATGGTGAATCACGCCATGACCATAGAAGACAGGGAAGAGCGTACCCGCTGTGCCAATTCCATCATTAATATTATGGGAAATTTATTCCCTTATTTACGTGATGTGAACGATTTTAAACATAAATTATGGGATCATATCGCCATCATGTCCGATTTTAAACTCGACATCGATTACCCCTACGAAGTGATTAAACCCGATAATCTGTATTCAAAACCGGAAAAAGTGCCCTATCAGAGTTCCAGAGTGAGATATCAGCATTATGGCATTACCCTCGAGAAAATGATTGAAAGGGTGGCCGACTATGAAGATGGTGAGGAAAAAACAGAACTCATCAGGCTAATTGCCAATCAGATGAAGAAATGCTTCCTCTCGTGGAACAAGGAAGTGGTTGACAACCGAAAAATTTTTGACGATTTGCGGGAATTATCACACGGAAAAATTGATCTTTCCGACGATTCGTTCCGCCTTGTTGAATCAAAAGATGTGTTCTACAACAAAAATAAGATGAAAGGGAGGAAAAAATAAATGGCCTCATTCAGAATTGAAGGCAAAAGAAAACTTTCGGGCGCAATAACTCCACAGGGAGCCAAAAACGAAGCTCTGCAGGTTATCTGCGCTACGCTACTCACTTCCGAAGAAGTTATTATTTCGAACATACCCGACATTCTGGATGTTAACAATCTGATTAAACTGCTTGGAGATACGGGTGTTAAGGTTAAAAAAATATCCTCCGATACCTGGTCTTTTCAGGCTGAAAACGTTCAAACCGATTATTTTTGCACTCCGGAATTTTACCATCAAAGTGCTTCGCTCAGAGGTTCGGTGATGATTGTTGGACCGCTGGTTGCACGATTCGGTCAGGCATACATCCCAAAACCAGGGGGAGATAAAATTGGTCGCAGGAGACTCGACACCCATTTTTTGGGGATACAAAAGCTAGGTGCAGCGTTTAATTACGATCCCGATCTGAAACAATATTCCATTCGTGCCGATAAACTCCGCGGTTGCTATATGCTGCTCGATGAAGCATCGGTTACCGGTACAGCCAATATTCTGATGGCCGCTGTGTTGGCAGAAGGGATTACTACAATCTACAATGCAGCCTGCGAACCCTACGTGCAGCAGTTGTGCAAAATGCTCAACAGCATGGGAGCTAAAATTTCGGGCATTGGTTCAAACTATTTGACCGTTGAAGGTGTTAAAAAACTGATGGGTTGCTCACACAGACTACTGCCCGACATGATTGAAGTCGGAAGTTTTATTGGTCTTGCTGCCATGACCGGATCCGAAATTACCATCAGGAATGTGGCCTATGATGAGCTGGGAATTATCCCCGACAGTTTCAGAAAGCTGGGGATTAAAATTGAACGTTCCGGTGATGATATTGTGGTACCGGCACAATGTGTTTATGAAGTGGATTCGTTTATAGATGGCTCAATCATGACACTGGCCGATGCTCCCTGGCCGGGCCTCACACCCGACCTGCTGAGCGTTTTTCTCGTCATTGCCGCAAAAGCGAAGGGCAGTGTGTTGATACACCAAAAGATGTTTGAGAGCAGACTCTTTTTTGTGGATAAGCTAATTGATATGGGTGCTCAGATAATTCTTTGCGATCCGCACAGGGCAACCGTAATCGGACAGGGAGAAAATTTGCACCTGAGAGCCGCCCGCATGAGCTCCCCTGATATACGTGCCGGGATTGCATTGCTTATTGCAGCCATGTCGGCAGAAGGGGTAAGCATCATCGACAATATCGAACAAATCGACCGTGGTTATCAGCAAATCGACAAACGACTCAATGCACTTGGTGCCGGAATTGAAAGAATCGATTGATTTTTAATGATTTATAAAGAATTTCTTAATATTAACTGATAAATTTTCGAATTATGTTAGACAAAAAGATTGTAGATCTGATAAATGAACAGATCAATAAAGAGTTCTACTCTTCATTTTTCTATCTCGATATGGCTAATTATTACACCGATGAGAGCCTGAACGGCTTTGCTAACTGGTTCAATATTCAGACTCAGGAAGAGTACGCTCATGCCATGCTTTTCCTAAAATATCTGCATCTCAACGGCGAATCAGTGGTGCTCGAAGCTATAGAAAAACCTGCTGTAAAATTTCAGAATCACAAACATCCGCTCACTGCCGCTTACGATCACGAATTGTTGGTTACCCGCTCAATCAACAATATCTATGCTGCAGCTTTTGACATCAAAGACTTCAAAACTATGCAGTTTCTCGATTGGTTCGTGAAAGAACAATCTGAAGAAGAACAAAACGTGGACGAACTCAGGAAACGCTTCGACCTTTTTGGTGGAGACCCGCGTGGTTTGTATTTACTCGATCAGGAACTGGCCGGACGTGTGTACACACCTCCATCATTAACCTTGTAATAGCAAAAAAACAACTCAATTTTTAAAAGAATTGAGTTGTTTTTTTTATCCCTCGTGAAATTTTGATCCTACTTTGTGTATTTTGCAGAATAACCTTCCTCAAACTACAGCCTTAATCACATCCATAATTTCCTTTGCAAACGCTTCAGCTTGCTGCATACTACCTGCTTCCGAATAAATTCGGATGATAGGCTCGGTGTTCGACTTACGCAAATGTACCCATCCTTCGGGAAAGTCAATCTTTACTCCATCGATGGTATTGATATCGAAACAACTGTATTTCTCCCGAACAGCGTGTAAAATTGCATCCACATCGATGCCTGCAAGCAGTTCTATTTTATTTTTAGAGATGAAATATTCGGGATAAGTTTTGCGTATTTCCGAAACTTTTTTGCCCGATTTAGTCATCAGTGAGAGGAAAAGTGCCATGCCCACGAGTGCATCTCTTCCATAATGACTGGCAGGATAAATCACACCACCGTTACCTTCTCCGCCTATAACCGCATTGGTTTGTTTCATGGCAGTTACCACATTGACCTCACCCACCGCAGCTGCCGAATACTCCATGCCATACTTGCGGGTTACATCGCGCAATGCCCGGGTTGAACTCAAATTCGAAACAGTATTACCAGGCGTATGTTGCAACACATAATCGGCCACGGCCACCAGCGTATATTCTTCGCCAAACATGGAACCATCTTCACAAACGATGGCCAATCGATCCACATCGGGATCCACTACAAAACCTACATCTGCCCTACCCAACTTCATCAGATCCGATATTTCGGTTAAATGTTCGGGAAGTGGCTCAGGATTATGCGGAAACTGTCCGTTGGGTTCACAGAATAAAGGCAACACCTTCGCACCAAGTGCTTCGAGCAAGGCCGGCAATACAATACCTCCTACCGAATTAACACAGTCGATGGCCACTGTAAAACCTGCTTTTCTGATAGCATCAGCATCAACCAAATTGAGTGCCAACACACGATCTATATGCTTCTGTGTGTAACTATCATCATAGGTCAGTTTGCCAAGTGTATCCACATCAGCAAATACAAACTCTTCTGCCTCTGCTCTTTGCAACACATCTTCACCCTGAGCAGCATTCAAAAATTCGCCCTTTTCGTTGAGCAGTTTCAATGCATTCCACTGACGCGGGTTATGACTTGCAGTCAGGATAATACCACCTGCAGCTTTTTCCATAACAACAGCCAGTTCCGTTGTTGGGGTGGTTGCCAAACCGATATTCACCACATCGAAACCCATACCCAACAAAGTGCCGGTTACAATCTGATCTACCATGACACCCGAAATCCGCGCATCGCGACCTACCACAATTTTATTGGATGCGGTATTCTTATAATTTCTGATATGCATGGCATAAGCCGCTGTAAACTTCACGGCATCAAGCGGATTCAGTCCATCGCCGGGCTTTCCTCCTATGGTACCCCGGATGCCTGAAATGGATTTAATAAGTGTCATACAAATTCAATAAGTTGATAATCAGTGTTTTTTAACCCGAATCTTCATATCGTAACCAATGGGAGTAGCCGGACGGTTATACTGCGAGAAACCTAATTTGGAATAAACTATGAATTTTGCTTCGGAATCGTTGTATTGCATCAACCCAACTGCTTCGTGCCAACCAACACATACCTGCGTAAAATCGCGGTAATTGAAAACGGCAGGATAAGGAAAATCGATGGTGTTCATGTTCGAAATGGTGTCCGATTTCACATTCAGTGTGTACTGGATAAACCGGGGAACCACCTGATCGCCTTTCACTATACTGTCGGCACGGTTTGATACGTCACCCTCATTTTCCAGTCTAAAATACAAACCCGATTTGGTTTTGTAATACACTTTATCCGGCCACGGAAATCCCACAGGTTTCACAGTAACTACCTGAATTCCCTGTCTTCTGATAAAATCCTCAATCAGTTCACGCTCTGCCTTCAGTTCTTCGGCATATGTCACATTGTCATCGTTACAACTGGTAAAACCAATCATCAGGGCTACACACAAACTCAAAAAAATAGTTTTCATCATAATGCTGATGTTACACTGCAAATTTACTGCAGCTTCAAGTTTAAAAAATGGGTTAATTATCTGATATTGGCAATGCTGATGATATCGGCAAAAACACCTGCTGCTGTTACGCTTGCTCCGGCACCATAGCCCTTAATAATCATCGGATAATCATAATATCGCTCTGTTTTTATCATGATGATATTGTTGCTACCATCCAGTTCATAAAAAGGATGATGAATATCCACTTCCTGTAAACCTACCGAAAACTGATTGCCCTCCATGGTTGCCACAAAACGGTAGCGTGTACCTTCCCGGGCCAGCCGCTGGCGAATCAGTTCAAAATGCTCATCCAACTCGTGTATCGATTTCCAGAAATCATCCAGAGTTCCCTTAAAATAATGATCCGGCACAAAAAGATTTTTCTTTACATCGGTTTGCTCAAGTTTATAACCTGCTTCACGTGAAAGAATTACCAGCTTACGAACCACATCCATACCACTGAGGTCGATGCGCGGATCGGGCTCGGCATACCTGGCTTCAACAGCCATACGGATAGCCTTGCTGAAACTTATCTCTTCGCTCAGACTATTAAAGATAAAATTTAGTGTTCCCGATAAAACGGCCTCTAATTTTAAAATTTTATCGCCGGAGTTCACCAGATTGTTCATGGTGTTGATAATCGGCAAACCCGCTCCCACATTGGTCTCGAACAGGAATTTAATACCCTTGCGTCGGGCAATTTCCTTCAATTCGGCATAGTTTGCATATTCAGATGAAGCCGCAATTTTATTGGCAGCAACCACAGAGATATTATTTTGCAGCAATTCTTTGTAAAGCGCTGAAATATCGTAACTTGCAGTACAATCCACAAATACCGAATTGTATATATTCATGTCAAGAATACCTTTTAAGATCGTTGCAGGGGAGGCAGGTACACCCTCTTGTTTAACTGTTGCCCTGTAGTCGGACAAATCAATGCCATCGCGGTTAAAATGCACGTTATTTTCATCAGCAACACCAACCACCTTGATTTTCAAGTTATTCTGGGCTTTCAGTTCGGGTTGTTGCAAACGAATCTGGTCGAGCAATCCGCCTCCAACCGTCCCTGTACCAATAATAAACAGGTTCATTTCCTGATATTCAGAGAGGAAGAATGCTTCATGAATCACGTTCAGAGCTTTTCGAAGCAGCTTTGAATCGGTTACAAAAGATATATTGGTTTCGGAAGCTCCCTGAGCAATGGCAATCACATTGATACCACTGCGTCCCAGCGCACCAAAAAGCTTACCCGAAATACCAGGAATGCGCTTCATTTGATCGCCAACCACTGCAATGGTGGCCAGGTCTTTCTCTGCCTTTACAGCATTAATCTCACCTACCTTAAGTTCGTGGGCAAACTCCTTGGATACCACCTCTACAGCCAAATCAGAGTCCTGATTGCTGACACCAAACGAAATGGTATTCTCCGAAGATGCCTGCGAAATAAGAAACACTGAGATTCCAACATCGGCCAAAGCACCGAACAGGCGTCGGCTGACTCCGGTAACACCTACCATACCCATGCCCTGCATGGTTACAATGGCTGTGTCGTTGATTGATGAAATGCCCTTCACATAATGTTTCTCCAGCTCTTTCTCACTCGAAATGTAAGTGCCGGGAAACTCAGGATTGAAAGTATTTTTAATCCTGACAGGAATATTTTTGTTATAAACTGGGAAAATGGTAGGCGGATAAATCACCTTCGCACCGAAGTTCGAGAGCTCCATGGCTTCTACATAACTCAGTTTATCAATTACATATGCTTTGCGAATCACCCGCGGGTCGGCAGTCATGAATCCATCCACATCGGTCCAGATCTCGAGCACTTCGGCATGAAGAGCTGCAGCCAGGATGGAAGCTGTATAATCAGAACCACCACGGCCAAGGTTGGTAACTGCACCTGTTACTTTATCGGCAGATATAAAACCCGGACAAACAGTAATTCCTCTGACAACCGGAAAATGACTATGAATCAGTGAATTGGAAATATCCAGATCGGGAATATGCTTGTCGAAGCGGGTGGAAGTTTTAATAAAATCAGGCGTGTGTGCATACACAGCTCCATCAATTACATGAGTTATGATGAGCGACGATATTCTTTCACCAAAACTCACAATGATATCATTAACCGCGAGTGTCAGTTCGTTTCCGGCTGCAATGCCGAGATAAACCGATTGTAATTCAGCGAGCATCGAAAGCACATCTTCGGTCACATTTTGAACCTTTTCAGCTGGCACAACCTCACTAATCAAGGCTGTATGCCGGTTGGTTACCAATTGAAATTCGGTCTGAAAGGCCTCATCAACTGTTTGAGCCATCTTCGTCATGGCAATTAATTGATCGGTTATGCCACCCAGGGCTGACACTACCACCACAACAGGAACCTCCTGAGTCTCAACAATCTTCTTTACATTTCGTATACTTTCTGCAGAACCCACGGATGTTCCGCCAAACTTCAATACTTTCATTTAATCCTATCGATTTTTTAGCCTGCAATATTAGCGATTTTCTGCCAATAATCGGTTCTGTTTTTTGTTTTTTATAGAATGAGTTGCTATTTCCGGAAAAATATTCTACTTTTGCAGCGCTTTTAGAGAAAGTAAAACACCCTCGCACAACAAAACAGAGTGGGTCCAGTAGCTCAGCTGGATAGAGCAACAGCCTTCTAAGCTGTGGGTCACAGGTTCGAATCCTGTCTGGATCACCCGGAACGCTAATCATTTGAATGAATGGTTAGCGTTTTTTGATTTTTGCGTAACAGCTTGCTTGTACGTAATACATGGCCCGGTTAAAGAGTCCCATGCTTTCGTTTTTTCTATGAATTGATGCTCATAAACTGAACCGGCAAAAACATGTTTGGTATCATAGGAGTAAAACCCTTATTTACAAGTATTTCTCAGATTAAAAGCTTTTAGCCCCGCCGGCTTCATCAGTCCCGTCTTTGTCATTTCTTCAACTTTTCTGATATTGATAATACTCCAGTTGCTCGTCTTTCGGCGTGGCGTAAACCGAATGCAATAGCTTTCAAAATCAATCGATTTTCTGATCCCATCAATCCAGCCAAAGCAAAGAGCCTGATCAACCGATTGCGACCAGGTCATGGAAGGTTTTCCGCTATCAACTTTGTAATACCCTACAATCAGCTCAGTCGCTGTTTCATGGTTTCTCTCCAGCCAAATCCTGAAATCATCCTGTGATGCAAAGAATGTTGCTGATTCTTTGGATATTAATACTTTGTTGTTTACTAATTGCTTGTCGCTCATTTTAAAAAAAGTTTTTTACATGAACTATTTCCATACCATTGTTCTCCGCTATAAGCGGTATTAAAATGAGTTTGCGATTGACAGGTCTTTCCGGACCTGTTTTTTTTATCATTGCCAAAAATAAGCCCCTTGTATCGGAAAAAGAGTTCTTTGGGGGTTAATAAATCAATTGTTCATGTAAAAATCAACTTCAACGCTTTATTGGCCGATTCTCATTAATAACTTGAATTCAAGATTCTTTTAAAATGCGACATTATGATATTCCATTTCATCCATGAGACAGCACTTCAATGATTGTTTCAGTTACGCTGTCTCAACACTTCGTAAATCAGCACCCCTGCTGCAACAGACACATTCAGCGAAGCGATGTTGCCAAGGAGAGGGATGCGTACAATTTCGTCGCACAAGCGGAGATGATCGGGGGCTATGCCCTCGTCTTCGGAGCCCAAAACGATGCAAATGGGTTCGGTAAGATTGGGTTGTGTGTAGTTTTGTTCCCCTTTTTCGCTGGCCGCCAATAGTTTGATACCGGACGAACGGATGAATTTCAGTGCATTGCCGAGGTTTTGTTCGCGACAAACCGGAATGGTCATCAAGGCACCAGCCGAGGTTTTTACGGCATCGGCATTGATTGCTGCACCGCCCTTCATCGGTACCACAATGGCATCGACACCTGCACATGCGCAAGTGCGGGCTATAGCTCCAAAATTGCGCACATCGGTCACACCATCGAGCACTACAATAAACGGCATTCGTCCTTCTTCGTAAATTCCGGGAATAATATCCTCAATATGCTGATAGGTTACCGGAGAAATAAAAGCAATCACTCCCTGATGATTTTTCATGGTGAGTTTGTTCAGCTTTTCTATCGGCACTTTTTGCACCGGCACTTCCCTGCCCTGCATCGCCTGAAACAATTCCCGCGTAAGCTCATTGGTCATGTCGCGACGTATCAGTACCTTATCAATTTCTTTTCCGGCCTGAATGGCCTCAATGACTGCCCTGATTCCAAAAATCATGTCTTTGTCGGGCCGTTGCTTGTTTTTGTAATGTGGGTTTATCATCTTTCAGTAAAAACGGATAAATTATAATCCGGCCTGCAAAGATACGTCACTTTGTGTATAAATTATCTTTGTTTCATGATTGATAATAAAAAAAGATTTTAACTTTGCAGGAATTTCAGATAAACTGATTATTAACCTTTTTTCATTCATTTCATTTATTGAACGAAAACATGAATTTTCCTGGCGAATTTGCTGCCCTTGCAGTTGCTGTATGCTGGACTCTCAGTGCTTTATTTTTCGAAAAAGCGGGCAGAAAAATAGGTTCACTTTCGGTCAATATCATTCGACTGGTTTGGGCTTTTATCCTGTTGGGACTCACGCTGATGGTTACCAAACAAACTTTCTTTCCGCTCGACGCCACACCCTATCAGTGGTTCTGGCTTGGATTATCGGGCATTGTAGGGCTGTTTCTCGGCGATTTATTCCTGTTCAAATCATATTTGCTCATAGGTTCGCGTACCGCCACACTCATTATGAGTTCGGTGCCTGTGATTACGGCTACCATTGGTTGGTTTTTTCTGGATGAAAAGTTGAGTCCCAAACAAATTCTGGCCATCGTTGTGAGTATCACGGGCATTGTGATTGCCATTGCCGACAGGCGACTGAAAATCAGGGTGCCTAAAAGGGGCTTGCTTTATGCTTTTGGTGGTGCGGTCGGGCAGGCAGTAGGTCTCATCCTCAGCAAAAAAGGAATTGGCGACTACGACCCGATTTCAGCCACCCAAATCAGAATCTTATTCGGACTGATATGCTTTATTATCATGATTTCAATCGTAAAACGGTGGTCGAAAGTGAAGGAAGCTTTCAGCGACAAATCGGGCATCCGTGCTGTATCAATCGGCTCATTTTTCGGACCATTTCTGGGGATAACATTATCGCTCTATGCCATACAATTGACTAAAACCGGTATTGCATCTACCTTCATGGCTTTGGTTCCTGTTTTTATTATCATTCCTTCTGCCTTGATGTTTAAAGAGAAAATAATGCCCCATCAGGTTATTGGTGCAATGGTGAGTATTATTGGGGTGAGTTTATTTTTTCTGTAAAAATTCGGTCGTTCAACCTATTATTAATAATCTGAAATTTAACACTTATGAATTCACACCCAATTAAATCGTTGATATTGCTTGCTGTAAGCATGCTGGTTTTTGTTGCCTGCAATTCTAAACCCGACAATCTTCAACTAATTCCCGAAGATGCCAACCTGGTTGTGACTGCCGATTTGCGCAGTATGGCAATAAAAGCATCGCTCAGTGATGTGATGAAAATGCCCCTTTTTGAAACACTCGACAAAGAACTCAGGGCTGAAAACAGAAATCTCTCCATGTTAATGGACGATTTAAAGAAAAACCCAACATCCACAGGGATTACTTTTGATGATGGCCTTGCCTACTGGCTGATGATAAGAAACGAGAAAGAATTGTATCAGTGCATGAGCATGAGTTTGAGCAGCAGAAAAAAATTTGAAAAAACTGCACGCACGCTGTTCAGCAATCTGACCCCGGAGAATAAGGTTTTTTTGTCGGAGGATATCTATTTTATGAAATCGGGATGGAACAGCATGATTGCGTGGGATAACGAAAAGGCTGTCGTGATTTCAGCTATCAGTCCTTACAGCGAAGTGAAAATGAAAAAAGCACTGGCTGCCATGTTTAAATCTGAAAAGAACATTATTGATAATGCAGATTACAATCGGTTCATGAAGAAAAAGGAAGATATTAGCTTGTGGGTGAACATGGATGTTATCAACAAAGTCCCTGAATTAAAGCAGGTTTACGAGCAAATGGGCGACGAATATTTTGATTATTTCAACGATACTTATTTTCATGCTCATCTGACTTTCGAAAAGGATAAAATTAACTTCGATTTTGAACTGAAGCCGGGTGAACAACTGAAAGCCCTCTACGAAAAAGAAATGTATCTGAAAAAATTCAATCAGAATTTATTAAAGAAACTTCCCTCCGGCAATTATGTTTCGATGAGTTTTGCATTAAACATGCCTTTATATTATGATGTGATGATGAAAACCAATATGCAGCTTAGCAGCTTGGATTCGCTGTTTACGGTAAGTACAGGCGTGGAACTAAAACCACTGATGGAGTCGCTTAATGGTAGTGTGGTGATGAGCCTCTATGATTTTAATCCGATGCCCCGCCTGGCGATTGTTTTCGATTTAAACAACAACAACCTGATGAAGAAACTGATGGAAAAAATCCCGAATTATATGACCAATGGGGAGATTCAGATTATTAAAGCCGGCGAAATGGCCTTCTATATTTATTGTGGAAAAGATTTCTGCATTGCAGCCAATGATGAATCACTCATTCAGTCGGCTGCCCTTGGCGAAAATGTAAGTCCTGCCCTGTTCGACAATAAAACCGGAAAAAACATGGCTGAAAACCCCGTTTACATGAATATCGACCTGAATTTCAACCAATACCCCGGATTCATTGCTGATCAGTTACGGGCTCCGGGAACGGCATCAATCACCCTGAACATGATCGACTCCTACGCTTCCAATCTCGAAATAAAATCAATAGACTCGTATCATACAAACATGATTTTAAATACCGAAAACAAAAATAAAAACAGCCTTTTCTCGTTAATCAGTTTAATAAACGAGTATTATCAGCAATTTACGAATTTATAATGATAGAATTACGCAGGGTTAAACCAACATACATGTCAGAGTCGGATATCAAAGGCTCTGACATCTTTTTGCGGGATAAACTTGTGTTTGAGCGGGGTAAGAAGTATTTCATTCTTGCCAATTCGGGTAAGGGAAAAACGTCGGTACTCAATTTTATTTATGGCTGTAATCTGAATTTTGAAGGAAATATTGTATATGATGGCAAGCCCTATCATAATGATTTAACTGCGATAAGACAGCAAAAGATAAGTTATGTATTTCAGGATTTCCTCCTTTTTCCCGAAATCAGTCTGTACGAAAATCTTATCTTAAAAAACCGGCTCACTAATTTTAAAACTGAAGCTGAAATTCAGGAAATGATTGATTTGGTAAACATGCATCATAAACGCAATGCGATTCTGAATACGCTCTCTTTGGGTCAGAAACAACGGGTGGCCATACTCCGGGCATTGTGTCAACCTTTTGAGTTTTTGTTGATGGACGAACCATTCAGTCACCTCGACGAAGAGAACATTGCTATTCTTTCAAAACTTATTCAGTACGAAACACAAAAACAGGGTGCAGGAATGATTCTCACCTCACTGGGAAGCGAATATCTTTTCAATTACGACCAAATTCTGAATGTTTAGTATGCTGATTAAATTACAATCCAAAACGCTGATTCCCGTTCAGATAATCGGGTATGCCCTCGGACTTTTCGTGGGTATTGCCATCATTCTCACGGCAGTGAGGTTTTATGCTGATGTGAAATCGGTGTTGAGTTCGCAAACCGATGTGTTTAAGAATAATACTGCGGTAATCAGCAAAAATGTTTCACTTTTCAAGACACTTGGAAATACGAAAGTTCATTTTAGTTTAAATGATATTGAAGAGCTTAAAAAACAGGAATTTGTGGCCAATGTATCCAGCTTCAGCAATTCTACTTTCGAGGTTACCGCTTTTACAAGCGAAGGGGGCAGACTGCCTGGTTTTCAGTCGGATTTGTTTTTTGAAAGCATTCCCGACCAGTATATTGATGTTGTGTCCGACGACTGGAAATGGACTGAAGGTCAGGATTTTATTCCCATCATCATACCTGAGGATTACCTGAACCTCTATAATTTTGGTTTTGCTGAAAGTCAGGGACTACCTGTTTTTTCTAAGAATGCCATTACTGAAATCAGTTTCAATATACGCATTAGTGGCAATAACAAAATGCAGTTTTTCAAGAGTCGGATTGTCGGTTTTTCCTCGAAGATTAATTCGATTTTGGTGCCTGAAACCTTTTTAAGGTTTGCGAATCAGGAATTCGGGCGTCAGTCGGAATCGAACCCAAACAGACTGTTGATTGAAATGAACAAACCCGCCGACGAGGCCATGTTGAAATACTTCAACGAAAAAAACTACAGCATCAGCAAGGAAAAGCTGGAGCAGGGGAAAATGTTGTTTTTCTTCAAAGCTGCCTTTGGCTTTGTTTTTCTGATTGCGCTGATAATTACAATTTTGTCAGTTTCATTCGTATATCTAAGTTTCAGTTTGATATTCGAAAAAAATAAAACACTGATCATTAATTTGTATAATATCGGCTATCCGGCAGCCCGAATTGCTGTTTTTTATCAATGGATAATAAGCACGGTTACAGTTATTTCTGTAATATTAGCTATGATACTGAGCATTTCGGTTCGCAATGCCTACCTCAGTCGTTTCAGCTATTTGGTGGATTTGAATCTTCCGTCCGAAAATATTATGTGGTATGGAATGGCCGTGTTATTGTGCCTTTTAATCATTTATAATGTATTTTTGCCAGCGAAAATACGTAAAATAGTACGCAACGAAACATGATTCGAAGATTTCAGCATATTATCACCCTCATTCTGTTTTGCAGTCTGACCATCTCACTCAGCGTACAAAGCCAGTCGAAATTGCGTATATTCGGGTATGTAATTGACACTTACAATCGGGGAGTGGAATTAGCCAGTGTGTTTATCGACAATAGTAGTGTTGGAACCAGTACCAACCCTAAGGGTTATTACGAACTAATGACGGATGCTGGCCGCGACTCCTTAGTCATTGTGTATTCCAAGGTGGGCTACGAAACGATTCGATATACGCTTTATCCCAAACAAGCGGTGATGCAAATTTCGGTAGTTTTGCGCTCATCCAACATCCAGATTCAGGATTTTGAAGTGATTTCTCAACGCAGGCAAACGGGCACTATGGATTATCTTAATCCGGAGAAACTGAGGCTGATACCAAATGTATCGGGCAATTTCGAATCTATACTCATTACATTTGCCGGGGTTACTTCCAATAACGAACTAAGCTCGCAGTACAATGTACGTGGAGGTAATTTCGATGAAAACATGGTGTATGTGAATGGTAATGAAATTTACAGGCCTTTACTTATTCGTGCCGGACAGCAGGAAGGTTTGAGTTTCATCAATCAGGATTTGGTTGAAAAAGTAGGCTTTTCGTCGGGTGGCTTTAATGCTGAATATGGTGACAAAATGTCGTCGGTACTCGATATTACCTACAAGAAGCCGCGCATGTTTGAATCATCAGCCACGCTGAGTTTGCTGGGAGCAACAGCTTATATCGGCACAGCAAAAGGTAAATTTACTCAAATACACGGTTTGCGTTACAAAACTTCGGCATACTTGCTGGGAACGCTCGATACCGAAGGAGAATACAATCCGAATTTCTTCGACTATCAGGGTTTTTTTACATATCAGATTAACGACAAGTCGGAGCTGACTTTGCTGACCAATTTATCACAGAACATCTTTAATTTCAAGCCCAAAACCCGTTCCACTTCCTTTGGAACCTACAACACAGGACGCAATCTGACTGTATACTTCGAGGGTAAGGAAAAGGACATTTTCAGAACAGCTTATGGAGCGTTGACCTACAATTATCAGCCTCAGCAAAACGTAAAATTAGGCTTTACATCCACTGTATTTCAAACCAATGAGCGAGAGAGTTTTGATATTCTGGGCGAGTATATTCTGAGTGAAGTGAAAATGGATTTAAAGGAGGCAAACCGGCAGGGAGCAACGCTGGGTATTGGCAAATATCAGGAACACGCACGCAACGATTTAAAAGCGACTGTAGCCAACGTTTCACATACGGGCGAATTCAAAGCGCTCTCGAACCAACTGAAATGGGGCGTAAATCTTCAGCGCGAGATCATTCATGACCATATTAACGAATGGGAATGGCGCGACTCAGCTGGTTACTCGCTTCCATACAACAACAAAACTGTTAATTTGTATTACAATATGCAGTCGGAGAACACGTTAGACACCTGGCGTTCAACTGCTTTTATCCAGAACACTTACAAGTGGAAAAACCAAAGCGGCAGTTATACACTCACAGGTGGTGTACGTGGCAATTATTGGAGTTTCAATCAAGAACTGATTGTTAGTCCCAGAGCTTCCCTCGCCTTTATACCTTATTGGGAAAAGGATTTCAGTTTCAGATTTGCCACAGGCTTGTATTATCAGGCACCTTTTTATAAAGAAATTCGCGATACACTGAGCGATGTTCTTGGAAATGTAAACATTAGATTGAATGATAAAATAAGGGCTCAGCGCTCTGTTCAGTTTGTATTGGGCGGCGATCATTACTTCAGGGCTTTTGGCCGCCCATTTAAATTTACTTCAGAAGCCTATTTGAAATTGGCCGATAGGGTTATCACTTACGATGTCGACAATGTGCAGATTACATACGCAGGTGAAAACAATGCGAAGGCCTATACTGCCGGAATCGACTTCAAATTATTCGGCGAACTTGTTCCCGGTACCGATTCCTGGATTAACTTTTCGCTCATGCAGTCGAAGGAAGATATCATTGGAGACAGTTATCTGAAAAAAACCTACAACGAAAGGCTTGAGGTAATTGAAACAGAACTGGTTAGTCCGGGATGGGTGTCGCGCCCCAACGAACAAAGATATGCTTTCTCAATGATGTTTCAGGACTATCTGCCGCACAACCCTAAATACAAAGTACAACTGAAGTTTATTTATTCGGATGGTTTGCCTTTTGGGCCACCGCGCAATAACCTGTATCGAGGAGCCTTGCGCCCACCTGCCTACAAGCGTGTAGATATTGGCGGATCACGTGAACTGGTGAGCGGTTCAGACAAGTGGATGGACAAGAAATGGCTGAAGCAGGTTGAAAGCATTTGGCTCAATCTGGAGATTTTCAACCTGATGGATTTCAAGAATGTGAATTCCTACTACTGGGTAACAGATATCTATGGTCAGCAACTCGCCGTTCCGAATTATCTCACAGGAAGGCAATTTAACATCAAACTGATAGTGGATTTTAAATAAATTGACTAATTTTGTACGCAAAACTCTAACAAGCATGCCACACACTTCAGTTCGCGGGAATTCCATGCCCGAATCGCCTATCCGCAAATTGGTGCCTCTAGCCGACAAAGCCAAAGCCAGGGGTATCAAGGTCTATCACCTGAATATCGGTCAGCCCGATTTGAAAACACCACAGGTGGCATTGGATGCGATCCGGAATATTGACAGAACTGTACTGGAATACAGTCCGAGCGATGGAATTAAAAGCCTTAGAACCAAGCTGGCAGGTTATTATCACCGCTTTAATATTGATGTAACCGAAGAAGACATCATCATCACCACCGGTGGCTCCGAAGCTGTATATTTTGCATTCATGAGTTGCCTCGACCCTGGCGACGAAATCATTGTTCCCGAACCAGCCTACGCCAATTATACAGCTTTTGCAATTGCTGCCGGTGCAGTTATCAAACCCATTTTTTCAAGTATCGACGATGGATTTGCACTGCCACCCATCGAAAAATTTGAAGAAGTGATTTCAGAACGTACCAAGGGAATTCTCATCTGTAATCCCAACAATCCGACCGGATATCTTTATACCCGGACTGAAATGAATAAAATCAGGGATTTGGTGCGCAAGTATAACCTTTTCCTTTTTTCAGATGAAGTTTACAGGGAATTCTGCTATACCGGCGAACCCTATATTTCTGCCTTTCATCTCGATGGCGTGGATGAAAATGTCGTACTCTTCGACTCTGTATCTAAAAGATACAGCGCATGCGGAATTCGCATTGGCGCTTTGGTATCCAAAAACAAGGAAGTGAAACAAAATGTAATGAAATTTTGCCAGGCAAGGCTCAGTCCGCCACTGATTGGACAGATAGCTGCCGAAGCTTGCATCGACACTCCTGAGGAATATATGCTGGAAATGTTCAACGAATATGTGGAGCGGCGTAAGTTCTTAATCGACGGACTTAACCGCATTCCAGGTGTATTTTCTCCCATGCCTATGGGGGCTTTTTATACCGTTGCCCGCCTGCCGGTTGACGATGCTGATAAATTCTGCGCATGGCTGCTGTCCGACTTCGAATACGAAGGGCAAACAGTGATGATGGCTCCAGCATCAGGATTTTATACCACACCGGGCATAGGGGTAAACGAGGTGAGAATTGCTTATGTGATCGAAAAGGAAGATTTGAAAAAATCGCTGATGGTGCTTCAGAAAGCGCTGGAAGTATATCCGGGCAGAACCCTTTAACTGAATGAATATTGAATATTTCATAGCCAAACGCATTCATTTCAGGCAGGACAGGAAGAATGTTTCCCGTCCTGCTGTGCGTATAGCCATTCTTGGTATTTCCATCGGATTGGCTGTAATGCTGGTGGCTATGAGTATTGTGTTGGGTTTCAAACAGGAAATCAGAAATAAAACCATCGGGTTTGGAGGGCATATCCAAATCACCAATTTCGATAGTAATAACACTTACGAGATGATGCCTGTTGTGTTAAGCGACAGCCTTAAAGATGCACTCATACGAATTCCGGGAGTGAAGCATATACAGGCTTTTGGCACCAAGCCCGGCATTATCAAAACCACCGACCATTTTCAGGGAATCGTTTTAAAGGGAATCGACCGAGAGTTCGACTGGAGTTTTTTCAGCAAAAACATGACTCAGGGCGAAATAATCAATACGGCTGACAGTCTGCAAAATCAGGTGATTATTTCTGAACATTTGTCGAAACTGCTGGGTATCAAATTGGGCAAAACATTCTTCACCTATTTCATCGGACAGGAAGTGAGAGCCAGAAAGTTTACAGTTACCGGCATTTATTCCACCAATTTTGTAGAATACGACAAGCTTTTTATACTCACTGACATTCGGCATATCCGACAATTAAACAACTGGAAAAGCGACGAAGTAAGTGGATACGAAATTTTGATAAGTGATTATAATAAACTCGAAGATATTGGCGATCAGGTATATTTCAGCACTGCTAATCTCATTTCCGAAGATGGGAGTTCGCTCTATACCCAAACCATCCGCGATATGAAACCGCAAATTTTTGCCTGGCTCGATTTGCTCGATCTGAATGTTTGGGTAATTCTGATATTGATGTTGTTGGTAGCCGGATTCAATATGATCTCTGGCTTGCTCATTCTGATTCTGGAACGCACCAATATGATAGGTATTCTGAAATCCATTGGTGCCACCAACTGGTCGGTGCGCAAAATTTTCCTGTATCATTCATCATTCTTAATCGGCAAAGGGATGTTGTGGGGTAATCTCATTGGATTAGGTTTGTGTGCAATTCAGTATTTTACAGGGATAGTACCACTCGATGCTGAAGCGTATTATATTGCAACCGTGCCCATCCTTTTCAACTGGCCGCTCATCATTTTGCTGAATGCAGGAACACTCATGGCTTCGGTGCTGATGATGATTGGCCCATCCTATCTGGTGAGTCGCATTTTGCCCGCAAATACCATTCGGTACGAATAATTTGATTATTGTTTCACTTTTTCGAGCAGCGCTTCCCTCACCCTTCTTCTGATTTCAAGTTGCTTGTTTTCCAGTTCGTTACGTCTTGCAGGACGGTAAAGATTGGGATATTTGCACGCAACAGGAATTACTTTCAAATTATCGAGTGTTCCTTTCACATCCACACATAATAGTATTGGTAACGGGCTCTCAACAAGCGAGATGTGATAATCGAAACTCATATCGAGGTTATGCCGCCCTGAAACGACAGCTTTATATCTGTCCATCGCAACCATAAACGGATATATATCCACCTCATTTCTGAAAATGCTGAATTCGGCTGAAATACTGTCGACCTTGTTTTGAGCCTTCTTGCTAAACCGCAGTTTGTTAGCAATTTCGGTAAATGTTTCACCGTCCATCAGTACCAAATCCTCTCCACGCAAAGAGGAAGTACCACGCAAGGTCGATTTCTTGAGATTATAAGCAGAATCGACATAAGTTTCGACCGCCATGTGAAACTCCCCCCTGCCTGCAAACGACCGAAGCATCGGCATGATGGTATCCACATCGGGAATCATGGCCAGCAATTCGTCAATTTCCACATCCATCAAATGAAAATCGAGCCCCATGAAAATATGATTTCTGCGCGGAGTCTGATACAAACCGGTAAGCTGCATTTTGGCTGCCGAAGCTGTAAACAACATGCTCTCAAGCAGTAGATTACCTTCTTTCACGGCCAGCGTTCCCTGAATGTTGCGCAGTGTATCTTTGGCAAATACTGCCCCATCGATGCGTGTACGCAACAATACATCCACCCCGCGGGGCACCATGAATGGTCCGCCCGCTGCACTATACTCCTGCTTATCAGCAACTTCGCTCTCAGTACCCAAGCCGCTAGTCAGACTCATCAGCTGATTAATATCCGTAAAACCTGAAACGAAGTCAAATTCAGCTTTGAGGTCGCCCTTTTCCTTCAGATAATCTCTGAAATTGGAGACTTTCCCTTTCAGGGCAAAATCGGATTGCCCAAGGAACACTTTGCTTTCAACAATATTAAACTCATCCCTGCTGAAATTCAAATCAAGTTCAGGCATACGCACTTCCGGCATATTCCCGTTAGCCATCAGTTTTCCATCCTTCATGTTTATCATCCCCTGAGGAATCCAGTGCAGCAACATATCCTGCTGATCCATATCTCTGTTTATCAACGTTTTAACCTGCATATTAGCGGCCATAAACCGTTGCGAACCCATTGCAACCTGCGTTTTTTCACTTTGATATTCGAAGCTTATTTGCGCTTGCGGCGATTGTGGCGATTCCGGTCCGTAGCCTGCCTGTCCCTGCGGTTTTACGATTTGCAGACTCATCGAATCCTGAACAGCAGTTACTTCCCCTGCGGAAAAATCGGCACGGACTTTCAGTTGGCTCATCTTCTGATGTAAGAAATTGTTGCTGAAAGCATTAAGCGATAAATCTTCGAAAGATGCCCGGGTTGTTTTACCTATTGCTACAGCCAGTTTGGGCGTACTTACAACAAGATTCATAAAATCGACGGCATGCTCAACGGGCCACGAAAAATTCAGTTTCGCCTGCGAACTTTCCATGCTGATGGTATCGTATTTCAGCTTCAGTTGCTTCACATCCATTTTTCCCGACACTTTCATCAAATCATATCTGTCGGCCATAAACTGCGAATACAGAAAACGAACATTCAGATTTCCTTTGGCTCGACCCTGCAGGTTTACAGGTAAATCATCAGGTAACATAGGTGTAGCATCCTGCAAATCGACATTGAGCTTCGACTGCACATCGAAACGCATATCGCCCATCAACTGATCTATCTTAGCCTTTCCTGAAAAGTCGGAATTTCCGGTTTTTGCACTGAATTGATTTACCCGGATGTTCCACTTATTCTTGTCGGCCATATCTATGTCAACCAAAGCCTCAGCCGAAAGTGAGTTCAATTTGTAAGGCAATGATTCATAGGCAAAATTGCTGTCGTATGCTTTCAGATTCAGCAAAAAATGAGGTTGAGAATTTGGCCCCATAGTTCCTTTAAACGATCCGGAAGCAAGCATTTTGCCCTGCATACTGATGCCTTCGAGATAATCAGAGAAAGGCAACTGAATCAATTCCATTACCTCCTCAATCTGAAGTTCCTCAGAAGCAAACTCAATATCGGTGATTATTTCCTTTGAATCAGAGAGCACCTGCACCATCAGATTCATTCTGAAAGGCATTTCCATCAGTTCTAAATCCGATTTCGTCATTGTAAGTTGCTGACTGTTAATGCCGAAAGTATAGGGAGAATTCAGTTCAAGTTTTCTGTCAATCACATAATTCACTGAATCCCAATAGAATGAAAACTTTGTAGCTTCTACTTTCATTTTGCCCTGCAGCAGGTCTTTCTTCAGTGTGGTAGTCAGCCCGGCATTCACATTTTGCAGTTTCACAACCATATCCATTCCGGCATCAGCATACATAATTTGTGCATTACTCATGCTGATTTTCTGTATATCGAGCAGAGCCAGCGGAAACTCAAAATCCGTGGTATCCGGTTCGGTATCAGGAACCATCACATCAAAATTGGCATTGCCATCGGCATCGTAATACAACAACAAATAAGGATTTTCGAGACTCAAATCATGTAAAATGATTTCACGATTATTCCAAAAGGCTTTGAAATCGATGGTGGCAGTAAGCTCAGATGCACTAAAAACAGTATCGTTGGGTGCTCCCGGAAGTGGATTTTTCAGGTAAATTGAACCAATACGAATGCCAAAACGCGGAAAAGTACTGAAGAAAGTGAGTTCGACATCATCAATGCCATATTCGCAAATAAGTTGCTTTTTTAATTGATTCTCGATGATGGGAGTCAGTTGCAATGGTGTAAACACCACCCAAAGCAAGATGCAAACTGCAATAACCAAAGTTGTGAGAAGCGTACCCGTTGTAATAAGTAAAACCTTCAGCCAGCTTTTCATAACTCTGAATTAATTACTGACTTTGCTAAAAGAATATGTTTTACCAAAATCATCTTTGTACTTTAGTGAGGTGGTTGTAAGCTCTGTGATTGTGTAGTATTTTTCAACATTACCGCCCATTGTAACCACGTGAATCAGAGTAAGATCCGACACAACAAGTGTCCAGAAAAAGGGTTGCCCTTCCTGTTCCGACACATCATCGGACGTATTCCATGTAACTCCTTTTCCATCGGAATCGTAACGGTAAAATTCAGTGCCTGAAACCCACTTTCCAATGAGCAAGGTGTCATCAAAATCGATTGGCTCTGGTTCACAGGAAACCAATCCGGTGATGATAATAAAAAACAAAGGTTTTAAGTAGTTTTTCATTATAAGTTGAGTCTAAATGTTTTACGCTCCGCAAACTTACAAAAACAAAATCAATAGAACATCAAAAAACAAACATTTTTTATCAAAAAAATTGAAGGGGTCAAAATGCTTATGCTTACCTTTGCTCACAATTCAATAAAGTCAATCAATATCAGAAAAATCCCTATGGCAGTAGTTGTTATCCTCCCGAAACAGGGACAGTCGGTCGAAAGTTGTCTTATCACCGAGATCAGGAAGAAAAAAGGCGACAAGGTAAGTAAAGGCGATGTGCTTTTTGCTTACGAAACCGACAAAGCATCGTTCGAAGAAGAATCGCCTGCAGATGGCGTTGTGCTCGAATGTTTTCATAACGAAGGCGATGAAGTTCCCGTGTTGATGAATATGATGGTGATTGGGGAGCCGGGAGGTGAGAACCAAGAACCAAGAACCAAGAGTCAAGAACCAAGAGTCAAGAGTCAAGAGTCAAGAGTCAAGAACCAAGAGCCAAGAGCCAAGAACCAAGAACCAAGAGAAGAGATTGAAGAGTCAAGAGTCAAGAGTCGAGATTCGGGAGTTGGGGTTGAAGGTAAGGGAGAGCAGTTTATTTCTCCGCGGGCGAAGCATTTAGCTGCTAAGGAAGTGGTTGATACAAATACGATTGCGGGTAGTGGTCCGAAGGGTCGCATCATTGAAAGGGATGTGCAGGCAGCGTTGGAAAACCGTCCGAAAATGACTCCGCTGGCGAAGAAAATGGCTACCGAAGAAGGTTGGCAGCCACAGGGTACCGGTACCGGACTGGCAGGCACAGCAAAAGCATCGGATTTATTGCCACCGCCGGCAAATGCCACTTATGGAACCGACTACGAAGACAAAAAATTATCGAACATGCGTAAGATTATTGCCAAAGCGATGCATGCTTCGTTGCAAAATTCGGCTCAGTTGACCCACCATTTGGGAGCCGATGCCCGCAATATCCAGAACTTACGCAAGAAAGCCAAAAAAGCTTTCGAATCGGGGTCTTTATCGACCAACCTCACCATCAACGACTTTGTATGTTTTGCGGTTGTAAAGGCATTGAAAAAATTCCCGAATGTAAATTCGCATTTCTTAGGTGATTCCATGCGTTTATTCAGTAAAGTTCATCTCGGACTGGCTGTTGATACCGAACGTGGGCTGATGGTTCCTGCAGTGCGCAATGCCGACGATTTATCTATCATCGGATTATCGAATCAGATGAAAGAGGTGGCCAACAGCTGTAAGAAAGGTGCCATTTCGCCTGAATTGCTCGCAGCTGAAGCAGCTACTTTCACAGTTTCAAACCTCGGAAATTATGGTGTGGAGATGTTTACACCTGTAATCAATCTCCCGCAATCGGCCATTCTGGGAGTAAACACGATTGTTCCCCGTCCGAAAGACCTGGGCGATGGCATTTATGCTTTTGTGCCCTTTATCGGACTCAGTCTGACCTACGACCACCGTGCCCTCGATGGCGGCGAAGCTACACGCTTCCTGAAACAAATTGCAATCGAAATCGAAACCCTCGAAATCGATTTGCTCTAATTGGCACATTATCACATTGGCACATTGGCATATTATCACATTGGCACATTGGCATATTGGCATATTATCACATTGGCAAATTAAAAAATTAACATATGTTTGACCTTATTATCATTGGTGGCGGTCCGGCCGGATATGTAGCGGCTGAACGCGCAGGACACAAGGGATTGAATGTTTTACTGTTCGAAAAGAAAAGCATGGGTGGTGTGTGCCTCAACGAAGGCTGTATCCCAACCAAAACACTGCTTTACAGTGCCAAAATCTACGAAAATGCTTTGCATGGCGAAAACTATGGTGTTTTCGGCGATAATATCCGTTTCGATTTCGGCAAAATCATGGCGCGTAAAAACAAAGTGGTGAAGAAATTAGTTGCCGGAGTGGAAGCTAAAATGAAAATGAATCATGTTACCGTTGTCAAAGGTGCTGCCATGATTCAGGGACGCAGCAGCGAAGGTATTGAAGTGAGCTGCGACGGCAATTCGTATAAAGCAAAGAATTTGCTGATTTGCACAGGCTCCGAAGCATTTGTTCCACCCATTCCCGGACTGAATGAATCGGGCGATATCATCCTGACAAACAGGGAAATACTCGCCTTGAAGGAACAGCCAAAATCACTCATCATCATCGGTGGTGGAGTCATCGGAATGGAATTCGCCAGTTTTTATAACAGTTTGGGCAGCAAAGTAACAATTGTTGAAATGCTTCCCGAAATTCTCGGTGGTTTGGATGGAGAAATTTCTGCCATGTTGCGAGAGATTTATAAAAAGAAAGGCATCGATTTCAACCTGAATGCTAAAGTGGCACAGGTGGATGGTGATAAAGTCATTTTTGAGAAAGATGGACAAACACACACCCTCGAAGCCGAAAAAATTCTGGTGAGTGTTGGTCGCCGTGCTGTAACTCAGGGCTTCGGACTCGAAAATCTGAACGTGGAGTTATTCAAAGGCGGCATCAAAGTAGATGAAAAGATGCGCACCAATGTCCCCGGGGTTTATGCCGCAGGTGATGTTACCGGCTTCTCACTGCTGGCACATACTGCCAGTCGCGAAGGCGAGGTGGTGGTTAACAATCTGCTTGGTCGCACCGATATCATGCGTTACAATGCAATTCCGGGCGTGGTTTATACCAACCCCGAAGTTTCAGGCGTTGGCGAAACCGAAGAAACAGCCCGCGCAAAAGGTATAAAATACAAAATTGCTAAATTGCCTATGGCTTACGCAGGCAGGTTTGTAGCTGAAAACGAAGGCGGCACAGGCATCTGCAAAGTACTCATCGGCGAAAAGTATGGAGAAGTGATTGGTGTTCATATGCTGGGCAATCCTTCGAGTGAAATGATTTACGGTGCCTGTATGGCCATCGAACAGGAAATGACCATCGAACAACTGCAGGAAGTGGTTTTCCCGCATCCAACTGTAAGTGAGATTTTCAAAGAAACCATTTTTACGTTTTAAACAAATTAAAAATATTACAACAACCAAATTATGCCAAAAATTCAGCACATCGACCCTTCAGCTGTAAGGAAACCGGGATTTATTGAATTTCAGCCGATACCTGTTAATCAGTATCAAAAGACCATCAAAGACGAGTTGGAAAACTTCAGCAAAGATGATATTTCGCTCATCTACCACGACATGGTGCTCATTCGCGAATTCGAAACCATGCTTAACCTCATCAAAACCAAAGGCGAATACAACGGAACAGCCTACAACCACCCGGGACCTGCACATTTGTCGATCGGACAGGAATCGGCTGCTGTGGGTATGGCCTGGACGCTTTCGGTGGATGACTTCATTTTCGGCTCGCACCGCTCGCATGGCGAAATTTTAGCCAAAGGCATGTCGGCCATCCATCAGCTTGATGACAAGCAATTGATGGACATCATGGAAGGCTTTTTCGATGGAGCAGTGCTGAATGTGGTGAATAATGACTTCGATGGCACCACCAAAGAACTGGCCCGCCGATTTTTGGTGTATGGTACTTTGGCAGAGATTTTTGCCCGCGAAACCGGCTTCAACAAAGGACTTGGTGGTTCCATGCATGCTTTCTTCACACCTTTCGGTGTTTATCCCAACAATGCCATTGTAGGTGGTTCGGGCGATATTGCTGTTGGCGCAGCACTTTACAAGAAAGTAAACCGCAAACCAGGACTGGTAGTTGCCAATATCGGCGATGCTTCCATGGCGTGCGGACCGGTTTGGGAAGGAATCAACTTTGCCGCCATGGATCAGTTCAACGAGCTGTGGGAAGGCGACATGAAAGGCGGTTTGCCAGTGATTATCAACATCATGAATAATCAGTATGGTATGGGCGGACAAACCTGTGGCGAAACCATGGGTTACGGTATCGCTGCCCGCATCGGTGCCGGTGTTAATGCTGAACAAATGCATGCCGAACGTGTGGATGGATACAACCCGCTGGCCGTAATCGACGCCTACAAACGCAAACGCAAAATTATCGAAGAGAAACGCGGTCCGGTGTTGCTCGACGTACTTACCTACCGTTTCAGCGGTCACTCGCCCTCCGATGCTTCCTCTTATCGTTCCAAAGAAGAGGTGGAAGCCTGGGAAAAACAGGACTGTATCACCTCTTTCGGTGTGCAAATGATTGAAGCCGGAGTAGCTACTCAGGCCGACCTCGATGCTACCTGGGCAGATGTAAAAGCATTGGTGTACGATATGTTCCTCAAATCGATCGACGAAACCATCTCACCAAGAATGCAAAATCCGGAAGTTATCAGCGATATGATGTTCTCCAATGGCTCTGTGGATGCTTTCAACACTGCCACACCGGATGTACTGATGCCGCTTTCCGAGAACTCACGTGTGAAGAAAATTGCTGCTAAAGAGCGCTTTGCCTTCGATAAAGAGGGTAAACCCTTCAGCAAAATGAAACAATACCAACTGCGCGACGGTATTTTCGAAGCCATGATGGATCGCTTCTATAAAGACGCATCAATGATTGCGTATGGCGAAGAAAATCGTGACTGGGGTGGTGCCTTCGCAGTGTATGGCGGTATGACAGAAGCACTTCCATACCACCGTTTGTTCAACTCACCCATTGCGGAAGCTTCGATTGTGGGAACAGCCATCGGTTATGCCATGTGCGGCGGACGTGTTGTGCCCGAAATCATGTACTGCGACTTCCTGGGTCGTTGTGGCGATGAGGTGTTCAATCAGTTACCCAAATGGCAGGCGATGAGTGGTAATGTACTGAAAATGCCTGTGGTACTTCGTGTGTCGGTAGGTTCAAAATATGGTGCTCAGCACTCGCAGGACTGGACTTCGCTGGTGGCACAAATTCCGGGTATCAAGGTTTGCTTCCCGGTAACTCCTTACGATGCCAAAGGTTTGATGAACTCAGCACTTCAGGGAACCGACCCCGTAATTTATTTCGAAAGTCAGCGCATTTACGATATCGGCGAGCAATTCCACGAAGGTGGCGTTCCCGAAGGATATTACGAAATTCCGTTTGGCGAACCCGATGTGAAGAAAGCAGGAAAAGACCTGACCATCCTCACCGTGGGTTACACCCTCTACCCTGCCCTCGAAGCTGCTAAAGTGCTTGAATCACAATATGGTATGTCGGTTGAAGTAATCGATGCCCGCTGTCTGGTTCCCTTCAACTACGAAAAAGTGGTTGAATCGGTGAAGAAAACCGGAAAATGCATCGTGGCAAGCGACGCCAATGCCCGTGGTTCATTCCTCAACGATCTGGCTGCCAACATCTCGCAACTATGCTTCGACTATCTCGACGCTCCGGTTTCGGTACTTGGTTCGCGCAACTGGATTACACCTGCCTACGAACTCGAAGAGTCGTTCTTCCCGCAGGTAAGCTGGTTCCTCGATATGATTCACGAGAGAATTCAACCGCTTGCAGGCTATACTCCTGGTCAGAATTTCACCGATGCAGAGTTGATCCGTCGCTCGAAACTGGGCGTCTAATGATGATATCTGAGCACTGTTTATTTACATTAACCTTAATATTTTATGGAATTACAAACTATCCAATCAAAAATCTTTGAAATCAGAGGATTCAAAGTATTGCTGGATTTCGATCTGGCTGAGTTATATAATGTGGAAACACGGGTACTAAAACAAGCAGTTAAAAGAAACATGGATCGTTTTCCCGATGATTTTATGTTTCAACTAACTAAATTTGAATGGAATGAGGTTATCACAAATTGTGATAACCTGCTACCAACAATCAAATTTAGTCCGGTTACACCCTATGCATTTACCGAACAGGGAGTAGCTATGTTAAGTAGTGTACTGAACAGCAAACAGAACAAAAAGAAAGAAGAAGAATTGGTTATGATGCTAATAATGAACAATTAAAATGATAAAAGTAAACGCACACCTCCACTCCCCTTACTCCTTCAGTGCCTTCAAAGATATTGACGAGGCGCTGGATATGGCTTTAGCCGAAGGGGTTAAAGTGGTTGGAATCAACGATTTTTACACAACAGCCGGATATCAGGCCTGGGCCGAAGGCTGCAAAGCCCGTAAACTCTACCCGCTTTTCAACATCGAGTTTATCAGTCTGAACGAAGCCGACCAACAGGCCGGATTGCGGGTAAACGACCCCGGAAATCCCG
The DNA here is from genome assembly GCA_964350125.1 of uncultured Paludibacter sp. Taxonomy (GTDB): domain Bacteria; phylum Bacteroidota; class Bacteroidia; order Bacteroidales; family Paludibacteraceae; genus Paludibacter. The sequence goes on from CAYGJI010000006.1 coordinate 56,364, forward strand.
GTCGTACCTACCTCAGCGGCAAAGGCATGGCTAATCCATTTAAACTGGAAGAACCCTATGCTTCACAGTTAGCCGGAGTACTGAAGGAATCGAACGATCAGGTGGTAGCCATGCTCAACAAGGTAAATGATATACTGGCAGTTAATGAGGCAGGCTTTAAGCTTGAATTGAATTGGATAATGTCAGAACTGACCCGTGGAATGTTCCGCGAGCGTCATCTGGCAAAGGCTCTCCGAATTAAAGCTTATGAGGCTTGTAATGATGATGAAGCAGACATCAAAGCTTTGTTTCTGAAAATATTCGGAGGCAGGGAGCTGAAATCGGCTGTAACTGATTTTGCCGGTGTTGAAAATGAGATTCGCGGCAATCTGCTGAAAGCCGGAGGCGGCGCTTTTGTGCCCGAAGATCCGAAAGCGTTTTTGCCCATGCAAACCGTTTGCGACATCATCATTGCCGGAGGCGGTATTCCTACCTATCCTTTTTTGGCAGATGATGCAAAAGGTGGCTACACCGATTTCGAAGGCGATTTGGAAAGGGTGGCTAAACAGCTTACCGAAAGAGGATTTCATTCGGTAGAGTTTATAACAACACGTAATGGCGTGGAGCTGCTCGGGAAATATGCTGCTTACCTGCACGAACAGGGTTTTGTGGTGACTTTTGGCAGCGAGCACAACACGCCGGCCATGGAGCCGCTCGAACTGTTTGCACGCAACAGCACTCCCCTCACCGACAAACTGATGCAAATCAATTTCGAAGGAGCCTGCGTGGTTGCAGCACATCAGCATTTGGTGGCACAAGGCTTAAGAGGTTATGTGGATGCAGCAGGACAAGCCGATCGCTCTAAGCGGGGGGAGTTTGTTTTACTTGGAAAAGAACTTATTGAGAATATTGTTTAACCAATGAACGGATTACAACAACTTATCGATATTTCGAGGTACTACGGTGCCGATAGCCGTTTTGTGATTGCAGGCGGTGGAAATACATCTTTCAAAAACAACGAGAAAATCTGGGTAAAAGCCAGTGGCTCATCCCTGGCTACCATTACCGAAGATGGTTTTGCAGTGCTCGATCGTGAGAAACTTAACCTCATGTCGGACAAGGTTTACGGCAACAATGCTGCTGAGCGAGAAGAGCAGGTGAAAAACGACCTGGCCAATGCAACGATTACCAAAGGCAAACGTCCGTCGGTGGAAACTTCCATGCACAATGTCATCAATTATCCATTTGTGATTCACCTGCACCCTACCTCGGTTAACGGTTTGATGTGTGCACAGGATGCTGAAATCCGCCTGGTCGAATTGTTTGGCGAAAAGCAGGTTTACATCCCTTACACCGATCCGGGCTATGTGCTTTTCAAGAAAGTGGAAGATGCCATCAGGGCTTATCGGGGTAAATTCAACGAGGAGCCCAAAGTGATCTGGCTGCAGAATCATGGGATATTCGTGGCTGCCGATACAGTTGAGGAGGTGAAAGATATCTACAACAATATTCTTGGCAAGCTCGATGCTGCCGTCACACTTCCGGTTCCTGAAGCAGGAAGACCATTCTGCTCCTGCACCGAACAAATTCTTCCCGGATTGAGGATGATGGTTTCGGGCGAAGGACTGAAAACGCTGAAGGTTCGGAAGAATGAGCTTATCAAGTTCTTCTACGACAGCACGGCAGAACAACAAAATATTGCCCGTCCGTTCACTCCGGATGCGATTGTTTATTGCAAATCGAATTATCTTTTCTTCAATGATGAAGAGCCTGAAGCGGTACTTGCTGAAGCAGAAAAAGCCATTCCGGCCTTTAAGCAAAGGTTTGGATATCTTCCGAAAGTCATTCTGATTAAGGGAATTGGGTTGGTTGCAGTGGCCGACAATGCCAAACAGTGCGACATCATTCTCGATGTTTTTGAAGATGCGATGAAAATTGCTTACATAGCCAAATCGTTTGGTGGTGCGCATCCCATGACACAGGAGCAAATCGATTTCATTGATAACTGGGAAGTGGAAAACTACCGCCGTTCGGTGGCTGCCGGTGCAACTGCCGGTCGCGCCGAGAATAAAACCATTATTGTTACCGGAGCTGCTCAGGGCTTTGGCGAAGGCATTGCTCGTTGTTTGTTGCAGGAAGGTGCCAATATTGTGGTGGCCGACATGAACGAACCGGTTGGATTGGCTACGGTGGAGAAATTCAATGCTCTGGCTAAAAGCAACCGCGCCATCTTTGTAAAAACCAATGTGGCTGATATCCCGAGCATCGAAAACCTGATTCATTTTACTGTTGCCAATTTTGGAGGCATCGATACTTTCATCAGCAATGCAGGGGTATTGAAAGCGGGTGGTTTGGATGAAATGACTGCCGAAGATTTTGAGTTCGTGACCAAAATCAACTACAATGCTTTCTTCTATTGCACGAAAGTGGTGAGCAGGGTAATGAAACTACAAACACGTTATAGTCCTGATTATTATGCTGATATCATTCAGATTAATTCCAAATCAGGCTTGAGGGGAAGTAAAGCCAACTTCGCCTATGCCGGCGGAAAATTCGGTGGTGTGGGACTGGTGCAGTCGTTCGCACTCGAACTGGCTCCATTTAATATTAAAGTGAATGCCATTTGTCCGGGAAACTTCTACGAAGGTCCGCTCTGGAGCGACCCCGACAATGGCTTGTTTGTACAGTATCTGCGCGCCGGCAAGGTTCCCGGTGCCAAAACAATAGAAGATGTGAAAGCGTTTTATCTGTCGCAGGTACCCATGCGCAAAGGCTGTTCGCCCGAAGATGTAACCAAAGCTGCCTTATACCTGATGGAGCAATGCGGCGAAACAGGGCAGGCGCTGCCGGTAACGGGGGGGCAGGTGATGTTGAATTGAGAGCCAAGAGCCAAGAACCAAGAGCCAAGATTTTGGACGTCTGATATCTGTCTTGGTTCTTGATTCTTGACTCTTAACTCTTGATTCTTGACTCTTGATTCTTGACTCTTGATTCTTGACTCTTGATTCTTGACTCTTGATTCTT
>CAYGJI010000006.1:59466-65960 GCA_964350125.1 uncultured Paludibacter sp.
GACTCTTGGTTCTTGACTCTTGGCTCTTGGCTCTTGACTCTTGATTCTTGACTCTTGGCTCTTGGCTCTTGGCTCTAAAAAAAAAACTATGCATAACTTTAAAAAATTATCTATTTGGGCAAAATCAATGGATTTTGTTACAGACATTTACAGAACAACAAACACCTTTCCTTCTTCAGAAAGGTTTGGACTTGTTTCACAATTACAAAGGGCAGCGGTTTCAGTACCGGCCAATATAGCTGAAGGTTCTGCGAAATCGAGCAATAAAGACTTTGCAAGATTTCTTGAAATTGCAATCGGCTCTACATTTGAGGTTGAGACTGAGCTTGTTGTTTCATTTAATTTGAACTATATTAACGCAGAACAACTCAATCAACTTGTTGATAAATTATCCGAACTTCAAAAAATGATCATAGGATTTAAAGAAAAACTAAAACAACAAAACCAAACTCTTGAGTCTTGACTTTTAAGTCTTGACTCTTGACTCTTGGTTCTTGATTCTATAAAAAAATGAAAACCAAAGCAGTAAGATTATACGGAAAAAAAGACCTCCGTTTGGAAGAATTCTCACTTCCTGAAATTAAAGAGAATGAAATTCTGGCACGTGTCGTGTCCGACTCCCTGTGTATGTCGTCGTACAAGGCTGTTACGCAGGCATCTGACCATAAGCGAATCCCTGATGATATCGCGGATAATCCCATCATCATCGGACATGAGTTTGCGGGTGAACTGGTGCAGGTAGGTTCCAAATGGGCGCACAAATTCAAATCGGGCGATAAATTTTCGATCCAGCCTGCGCTGTATTACGAAGATGGTCCGGTTGGGGTGCTCAGTGCGCCGGGTTACAGTTATCAGTATATCGGTGGCGATGCAACCTATGTCATCATCCCCAATGAAGTGATGGAGAAGGATTGTTTGCTGGCCTACCATGGCGAAGGCTTCTACCCTGCCTCACTTGCAGAGCCGCTTTCGTGCGTGATTGGTGCCATGCATGCCAACTACCACACAACTCCCGGAAGTTACAAACACACTATGGAAATAGTGGAAGGTGGCAAAATGGCTATCTTAGCCGGTGTTGGTCCGATGGGGCTGGCAGCCATCAATTATGTTATTCAGCGCGAGGACCGCAAACCATCGTTGCTGGTGGTAACCGATATGGATCAGTCGCGTCTCGATCGTGCTGCTTCGATCTATTCGATTGAACTCGCTGCTTCGAAAGGGATTGAACTGCAGTATATCAATACAGGCAAGATGGAAAATCCGGCTGCTGAACTCAGAGCTATTACCAACGACTATGGTTACGACGATGTGTTCGTTTTTGCTCCGGTGAAGCCTGTGGTTGAGCAGGGCGATGCTATCCTGGCATTCGATGGCTGCCTGAATTTCTTTGCAGGGCCTTCGGATCCGAATTTCAGCGCCAACTTCAACTTTTACAATGTGCATTACGCTTATACACATGTTGTTGGAACCAGTGGTGGCAACAACGATGATATGGTTGAAGCGCTCGACATGATGAGCAAGGGCCTCGACCCGGCCGGTTTGGTTACACATATTGGTGGAATTGATGCAGTGATTGAAGCAACCAAACATCTGCCTGAAGTTCCGGGAGGTAAAAAGCTGATTTACACGCACATCAATATGCCACTCACGGCCATCTCCGACTTTGCCAAACTGGGCGAAACCAATGCAATCTTCCAAAATCTGGCTGAAATATGCAACAGACATAATGGTTTGTGGTCAGTGGAGGCTGAGAGTTACTTACTAAAACACCTTAGAAAATGAAGCAGTTAGACGTAAATTTCATGCACCCGGCAGAACAAATCAATGTGATTATTGGCCGGATTTACAGGAGTGGAATGACTACCACTTCGGGAGGTAATATCTCTATCAGAGATGAAAATGGCGATATCTGGATTACGCCTTCGGGGGTTGATAAGGGTTCGCTGACCGAAAAAGACATTGTGTGCATCCAAAAGGATGGAAGCAAAGTGGGGTTACACAAACCTTCGTCGGAGTTTCCTTTCCACAAGGCGATTTACGAAGTCCGTCCTGAAATTTGTGCCATCATTCATGCCCATCCGCCTGCATTGGTGGCCTTTTCCATTGCCCGTCAGGTGCCCGAAACCAACATCGTTCCGCAGGCCCGCAAAATCTGTGGTGAGATTGGTTATGCGCCCTACGGCTGTCCGGGCAGCGAAGATTTAGGTCGAAAGATTGCCGAACAATTTAAAAACAAAACCTACAAAGCGGTGATCATGGAAAATCATGCTGTGGTATTGGGTGGCAGCGACATGATGGATGCTTATCAACGATTCGAAACACTCGAATTTTGCTGTCGCACCATTGTCAACGGATCAAAGCTGGGCAAGGTCAAAACCCTGTCCGACGAAGAAATTCAGTCCTATATCAATCATTTCCCAAAGAATATCAGCACTTTCATGGATGTGGAATATCCTTCCGAAGAGCGTGCTATCCGTTCGGTTATGGTGAATATGATACGACGCGCCTGCGATCAGGGGCTGATGATTTCGACTTACGGAACTGTGTCGGTGCGATGGAAAGACAATGATTTCCTGATTACTCCGCGTGATGTGGCCCGTTGGGACATCTTGCCGGAGGATATTGTGCAGATTAAAAACGGCATGGCTGAAGCAGGTAAAATGCCAAGTCGCTCAGTTGCATTGCATCATCGCATTTACCAGATGAACCCGCACATCAATTCAATCATCGTTACGCAGCCCACCAACCTGATGGCACATGCCATTACAGGCACCAAATTCGATGTGCGCACCATCCCCGAAAGCTGGATTTTCCTGCAGGATGTGCCTTCCATCCCTTTCGGCATGTTGTACGACAAAATTGACGATGTTGCAGGCATGTTTGCCAACAACCGTGTGCTGATGGTCGAGAACGATTCGGTATTTGTGACCGGCGATAAACTCATCAACACCTTCGATTATCTCGAAGTAGCTGAATTTTCGGCCAATTCATTGGTGATGGCCTCATCTATCGGTCCATTGCAACCCATGGGCGAAGCTGAAATTGAAGAACTCAGGATTGCATTCAATGTGAAGTAACCCGCTCAGCGACTGCGATATTCGTCGTTCATACCTATCCCGTTAAGTATTTGCTGACGGTATTTCTCAATTCTGCTGAAACGTGTTTGCGATTGTTTGGGTTGAGAAAAATAACCTATATAACCCCTTTGACGGCCCGGTGTGAGAGCGTAAAATGCTTTTTTGAACACCGGGTCGATTTCAAATGCTTCAAGCAACTCTTCGGGCACAGGCTCAGGTTCTACTTTGATTGCTACCTTCTTACCACTTTTCTCAATTTCTATGGCTTCAGCGATATAATCCGTCAGCACTTGCTGCAAATCAATAATGGTTTTTGTATCTGTAAACCTGATAATTCTGCCCGATTGGATTTTACCCTGCTGCTCAAGAATTTTATGAGCATCGGAAAGTAACTGCCCTTTGAAAAAACTAAGGGTAGCATTATCTTTGAATGCACTAACACTCAGCACATTCTTTCCATGATGCGTATAAACCGGCACGCCCCACTTGATTTCTTCAGTTAGACCCGATTCCAGCACGATGTGTCGTAACATCACCAATTCTTCTTTCCAAAAATTCACTTTACAACGTGCTGTAGCACCAAACTTGCAACGCATACAACCATCAACCAGGTATTTATCTACCTGCGGATTTAAAGCACTCATTTCTTTGCATTTAAACTATTTTCTGTAACCCTGAACTGCACTATTCGTTCAATTAAATCATAAGGAACCGGCTTGTCCAATGAGAACTGAACCGAACCTTTGCCCTGCCTATAAACCGACAGCTCATCCTTAAAACGCTCATGACCGGTAGGTGTTGCATAAAAGCCGATATGTTTTGCAAAAGCTGCAAAATAAACCAAAGGCTTTTTATGCAATTTATAGGCAGGCATGCCATATGCCATCGATTCAGCAACTCCAGGCGCATTGCTCAAAATTATCTTTCTGATATGCTGAAGAATATGCTGAACATCGTCGGAAAACTGAGCTATATAGATTTCAATTTCATTCATCAACATAAAGTTTTGTTACTACTTGTATTGGTACCTGAAGCCAACAGTAAATACTCCCCTACTCCATATGCAATTAAGGCTATTGCTGGATTTCTCCGCCAACGGATCCACACTCAACCACACGCTCAACCTCGGATCATAAGACCTCGCATGATAATAATACAGTCCCGTTTCTTCGTCCAGCTCTTTGCCGTTGAATTTATACGGCGTGCTCCATGAGTTGGTGCGCTCTTCCACGAAGACCTCGCCAAAGGGAGCATACCGGATGTGCTGCGTTAATGCGCCCGTGCCATCGGTGATCAGCGAACTGCTGCCCAGGTGATCAGGGTGGTAGAAGTAGAGGCCACCTGAATTGCTCAGCTTACTCACGATGCGCTGCGAACCCATGTAGATGTGTTTGCTGTAGTTGCCGCCGTTGCTCACTACCATATAGGGTGAGATATAGGCGGTGAACTTGCCGGTTTCGGTGCGGGCTCCGCTGAGCACGCCGTTCACAAATACCCCTTCGCTGCCGCCGCTTTGCTTTACCGTTCGTTCACCTGCGGTATCGTACCAATGAATGTCTGAATGAGAATTTTCAGAATTAACAGAATAATTCCGGATATTCAGAATTCTGCAAATTTTATAATTCTGTAAATGCTGATTCTGACAATTTCCGGCCATATGCTCCGCCGCTGCGGTCGGCACTGTAGCTTGCGTCTGCAATATTAGCTATTTGTTGCGAATTATTGGCATTGATCGTGTAATTTAATTCGTAACCGGCATTTAAGCTGCCTACAAACTGAACGCCTGTTTGGGAGATGTATTGTTTCTTACTGACAATAATATGCATATTATCGTAAACCATATACAGGTCGTACCGGGCATTCTTGTTGGGTACACCTTCGCTATACACGCCATGGGCTTCTTTTAAAGGAGTATTTTCAAGTTTATCACTCAAAGTGCGTTTTATATTCTGATAAAAAACGTATTTTTGGGTCTTGATTATTTGTTTACAGAATTAAAAACTATGAAAAATGAAATTGTATTGTATAATTCAAAAGACCTTATCAGGCATATTGAGGTAATAATTGATGCGAAAACTGTATGGTTAAATCAGGAGCAATTAATACAACTTTTTCAAAGAGACCAATCTGTAATTTCCAGGCACATTCGAAATATTTTCAGGGACAGAGAATTGGATGAAAAAAGCAATATGCAAAAAATGCATATTGCTGATTCGGATAAACCCTGTTGCTTTTTTTAACCTTGATGTTATCATTTCAGTTGGATATAGCGTAAAATCCAAACAAGGCACCCACTTCCGTATTTGGGCAACAAATGTTCTGAGAGAATATTTGCTTAAGGAATATGCTTTTAATCAACGAATAGATAGGATCGAGCATAATGTTGAAAATCTTACCAGCGAAGTACGCAAAATATCCCTGCAACTAAAAACTCAGAAACTACCCACACAGGGTGTTTTCTTCGAGGGTCAAATATTTGATGCCTATGAGTTGACTTCCCGATTGATTCGTTTGGCTGAAACTGAAATTATCCTTATCGATAACTATATAAATGAAAGCACTTTAGTCGATTTGTCGAAAAAAGCGGTCAATGTAAAAGTGTTATTATACACCAAAACAATTAACAAGCAACTGTTACTTGATGTAAAAAAAGCCAATGATCAATTCGGAAACTTTGAGATAAATGAATTTTGCCAAAGCCACGATCGTTTTCTGACAATTTATCGCAATGAATTATATTACATCGGAGCATCACTCAAAGATTTAGGTAAAAAATGGTTTGCTTTTACTAAAATGGACGTGAGCATGACGAGATTGATTTTGGAGCAACTTAATTTTGGGGATGCAAAAAAACAAAAACCAAAATTTGTTGTAGCTTTGTATCCATAAATGAGATTGATAGAATAAATGATAAGATTGAAGCATGACTAAGAAATTGCAAATACGTAATAGCACAGCGGAATTTCTTGTTTTTTCAAATCAAGCTGGTGAAAATACAATCGAAGTCCGAATTGAGGACGAAACTGTTTGGTTATCACAAAAACTAATAGCCGTTCTTTTTGAAGTGGAAGTAAACACAATTAACTATCATATCAAGGAGATTTTAAAAATCACGAGAACAAAAACAGGCAACTATTCGAAATTTTCGAATAGTTCAAATTGAAGGAAAAAGACAAGTAGAAAGAGATGTAGAGTTTTATAATCTGGAGATGATTATTTCTGTTGGTTATAGAGTTAACTCTGACAGAGCCATGCAATTCAGACAATGGGCAACCAACGTATTGCACGATTTTGCTATACGTGGTTATGTATTGGATAAAGAACGACTAAAAAATGGTGCATTTTTCAGTAAAAAATATTTTGATGATTTACTTGCTGAAATTCGTGAAATTAGAGCCAGCGAAAGAAGTTTTTATC
>CAYGJI010000007.1:0-61573 GCA_964350125.1 uncultured Paludibacter sp.
CTAAACGCCCTCACTCAAGTCCAAAATCCATTTCAAAATAGCTATCAAAAATTACAACATTATTTTCTTCCTATTACTTACTTCAACAGAGTATTCATACAAATTACTGAAAGCTGCAATCATGATTAATTATAACCAGGTTCTATCACCCTGTTTTGTTCTCGACGAAGTAAAGTTTCGGCGCAATCTCGCTCTCATCCGGAAAGTGCAGGACGAAGCGGGTGTAGAAATAATACTGGCGTTCAAGGCTTTTGCCATGTGGAGTGTTTTTTCTATTGTTCGTGAATATATTACCAGCTCAACCGCCAGTTCGCTCTCGGAAGCACGCCTGGCCTTCGAAGAGATGGGCAATCCTGCCCACACTTATGCTCCCGCCTACTCCGAACGCGAATTCGGGCAAATCATGCAATACAGCAGCCACATCACTTTCAATTCGTTGTCGCAGTTTGAGCAGTTTAAAGATAAGGCTTTAACGAATGGCATATCGTGCGGGCTTCGCATCAATCCTGAATTTTCGGATGTGGGTACCGATTTGTACAATCCATGTTCGCCCGGCTCAAGGCTCGGCGTAATTGCAACCAGCATTGGTAAAAAGCTGCCTGTGGGTATCGAAGGACTTCATTTCCACACCCTGTGTGAGAGCAACTCGTTCGATCTCGAAAAAACCCTGCTGGCTGTTGAGCAGAAATTCGGGCCTCTGCTCGAACAGGCCCAATGGCTTAACATGGGCGGCGGACATCTTATGACCCGTGAAGGTTATAACACCGATCATCTGATCATGCTCCTGAAATCGTTCAAAGCCAAATATCCGCACTTGCATCTCATTCTCGAGCCCGGAAGCGCTTTCGCCTGGCGCACAGGCGATTTGGTTGCTACAGTGCTCGACATCGTTGAAAACAAAGGCATCAAAACCGCTATGCTCGATGTATCGTTCTCCTGCCACATGCCCGACTGCCTCGAAATGCCCTACAAGCCTGCCATTACCGGAGCTACCGATCCTGTGCCCGGCAAACCCACCTACCGCATGGGGGGCAACAGTTGCTTAGCGGGCGATTTCTTCGGCGACTGGTCGTTTGATGAGCCTTTGAAACCCGGAGACCGCATCGTGTTCGAAGACATGATACATTACACCATGGTCAAAACCACCATGTTCAATGGTGTTACACATCCATCGATTGGGATTTGGACAAAAGATAATGAATTCAGATTGATTCGTGAGTTTGGGTATGAGGATTATAAGGGAAGGTTGGGTTGACGATGTTCAAGAAACAAATTTCCTCACACCCCCACCTTCATATCTTTTCCCTGCTTCAACACGCCGTTATCCATTAGAAAACGCAATACCTGCAGCACTTTTTGCTCTTTGGCGGGAATTTGAGAGGTGATTTGCTTAAGGGTTAGTGGTTGGGATTGAAGTAGTTGCAGTAATGACGCTTTGATTTTCTCAAATTCTTCGCCGGTGAGGGTGTTCTCCTTATTTTTCAGGCAGATATCGCATTGCCCGCAATCGGTGGTGTTTTTCTCGCCGAAATAGTTGAGCAGGATGCGACTGCGACAAATATGTTCCTCACGCACATAGTCGAGCACACTTTTGGCGCGGCTCACATAGCGGTCGCGGCGGTCGTCGTAGGTTTCGCGGTCGAGCCGCAGTCGGTGAGGTGCTTCCCTTTCGCGGGTAAAGGTAAGAAAAGGTGTTTTTTTGCGCGGGATATATTTAATTACGTGTGCCCTCGAAAGGGTAATCAGTTGTTCGCACACCTGATCTTTGGTCCATTCGAGCCTTTTGGCCAGATTTTCTTCGCTGATGTATGCCGGATCGCTGAAAAGACCGGTGTAAGAACGCAACAGCACATGCATGAGCTTGTCCTGCATTTCACCATGCTTCAAATGATACAAATCATCGCGATGCATCATAAACATTACACGCGCCTGATTATCCTGTTCATCGGTGAGTGCCAGATAACCTGCCTGTTCAAGGATTTTTATTGCATTATAGGTTGTGAGGATAGGCAATTTAAACCGACCGCAGAAATCGGCAATATCGAATGCAAAAACAGCTTCGAGGCCCGACCCTTCAGCAATTTGAAAAAAATTACCCAGATATTCATACACTTTGCGCACCTTTTCCTTGTCGGGAAAAGTATCCAGGACACGTTTCCGCATTTTGGTTACATCGCTGTTATTGAAAAGCACTACAGCCCAGGCTTTCTTTTCGTCGCGGCCAGCCCTGCCTGCTTCCTGAAAATAAGCCTCAAGCGAATCGGGCAAATCCATGTGAATCACTGTACGCACTTCGGGCTTATCAATTCCCATCCCAAAAGCATTTGTCGACACAATCACACGGGTCTGGTCGTTTTTCCAGCGGTTCTGACGCGCATCCTTGGTTTCGTTGGTCAATCCGGCGTGAAAATGCTCTGCAGCTATCCCCTTTTGTATCAGAAAATCAGCAATTTCCTTCGTTTTTTTGCGGTTACGCACATACACCACAGAGGTTCCGGGAATTTTTCGGAGGATATTCAGCAACTGCTCCTCTTTGTCTTCGGCAGTACGCACTACATAAGCCAGGTTGCTGCGGAGAAAACTTTTTCGAAACACATTTTTCTCTGCAAACTGCAGTTTCTCCTGAATATCGTTCACCACTTCGTGAGTGGCTGTAGCAGTAAGCGCAAGCACCGGCACCCCGGGCAGTATCTGCCTGATATCAGCTATTTTCAGGTAGGAAGGGCGGAAATCGTATCCCCACTGCGAAATACAATGCGATTCGTCCACTGCAATAAGGCAAACCCGTGCCTGTTTCATTTTTTCAATGAATAACGCCGTGCTTAATCGTTCGGGCGAAACATACAAGAATTTATAACCTTCGAAAACGGCATTCTCGAGTGTTTGCACAATTTCCTCGCGCGTCATTCCTGTAAAAATTGCTGCTGCACGGATATTGCGCCGTCGCAGGTTCTCCACCTGATCCTTCATCAGGGCAATGAGTGGCGTAACCACTATACATACCCCTTCCATAGCCATGGCCGGCACCTGAAATGTGAGCGACTTCCCACCGCCTGTGGGCATCAGTCCGAGCGTATCCCTGCCCGAAGCCACACTCTGAATAATGTCGCCCTGCAAAGCCCTGAAGTCATCGTAGCCCCAGTATTCTTTTAATATATCGAGATATTGCTGCAAATTCGGGAATTTTCATGCAAAAGTAGGGAAAAATATTTTTGCAACTTTCATTCCCATACAAAAAATAAATAATTAAATTTGCATGTTTAAATTCAAAAAAAATGAAGGGATTCAAATCAGTGTTAATTATTCTTTTCGTTTCTTTACAGGCAATATCGGGTTTTCTAACTGCCGGAGAAACATATACCCCTATCGACACCGCCAATTTTCAGATGCGGAAGAAACTGGCAAATGATTATCAGAAAAATCAGAAAAAATTCATCAGGGGGCTTTCGGCTGTTTATAGTGGCAATGAACTGAGTTTTGCACGCAAAAGATTGAGCGATTCGGGCAAAGAGCTTTACGAAGAAATTGTTCGGGGCGATTATCTTTTTCACGACAGCTTGAATCATTTACTCAATCAATCGTACCAGCTTCTGAGAAAAAACAATCAATCGGTTCCCGAGACACCTGATTTTTTTGTTTCCAGAGACATTACACTGAATGCTTTCAGCATGTCCGACCAAACATATCTGGTGAATATCGGCACTTTTTATTTCCTCGAAAATGAGCATCAGCTTACGGCATTACTGGCACATGAGTTGGCGCATAAAATGCTGAATCACCAGTCGGAGTCGCTCAAAAGCATGTATAAATCGTTTGCTGAAGATGCCAAAGAATCGTTGAGCGAAATACGCAGAAGCAAATATGGCCGTGGAACCAAAGCCCTCGAGAAATACCGCAGCATGCTGTATGCACAGGGGAAGCTCGATCGGAAACAGGAATTTGAAGCCGATTCGCTGGGCTATTTGCTTTATAAAAATGCCGGACTTAATCCTTCCGATTATCTCTATTCCTTCAGAATGATGTTTAAATACGACTCAGTACCACTGCCCGACATTGGCACCGACATTTACCGCAAACTCTTCAATCTTCCCAATCAGCCTTTCAACGAAAGCTGGTTGAAGACGGAAGATTTCAGTGGTTATGATTACAGCCGTTTCCGGGAAAAATTCGACCGTGATTCGTTGAGTAGCCATCCCGAAATGGAAGAGCGCATTGCCCGCCTCGAACAGTTGTATCCCGAACTCAAAGAAATCAGAAAACCGGAAAAACCGGGCAGTCTTTTCGCTAATATTCAGGAAATGGTTCGACTCGAAAGGTTTTATTGTCTTGAATATCAGGAGAATTACGGCGATGGCATTTTCATCAGCATCTATTACCTGACAAATGCTGACGAAACCGAAAAGGGATATTTCGAATACTGGCTCGGAAAGTACTTCAATAAAATACTCGAAGCACGCAAGTCCTACACATTGAACAGATATCTTGAAAGGGTGAACCCCAGGAATCAACCGCCTGCCTATCAGCAGTTTTTAAATTTCATGTGGAACCTGAAGGTGCAGGAAATTGAAAACATCGCCCGCCACTATTCAAAAACAATTTAGAAATTCAGTTTTTCGAGGCGAATCTGATTATACTTATCGTTTTCGTTGAATTCCATCAGTAATACATACCCTTCTTTTGCCGGTAAGGGATAGATGGCATATTTATTTTTTGACGTCAGAGGCAGTCGGTCGGTTTGTACTGTATCATTGCTGATGGCAGTAATTATCAACTCATTCTCATAGGCTTTGTCTTTCTTCACCCTGTTGTTGAAGTAAGTCACCGCAGCGTTGTACTTATCGGTATACTGCGAAAACAGGTGATTGTCCATGATTACACTTTTATCTTTCGCGATGAGCTTATTACCTTTAAAATTGAAGTTTTGGTCGAACCTCATCACATAGGCATTTTTCGAAAACGGCGGATAAAAATTGAGGATACTAAACGTAAAAGTTTTGAGTAGTTGCGGGAGATAAGGTTGATGAAACACCTCTTCGCCCACCAGCGACAATGATCCATCGGCAAACATGAGCCAGGAATGTCGCGAAAGGTATTTTCCCTTGTCGAAGTAGCCTTTGTTATTGAAAGTAATCAGAGAATCGGACAATTCCTGCCAGGAGTGATAAGTTCGACTTAATTCCTTGCCATCATTGCCCAGTTTAATGCGATAAATTCCGCGAAAAGTCCCCGGTTCTGAGTTGTAAATATTATTATCGTAATAATTGCCGGCGAGATAAACCGTGTCGTTATATACCCAGCCATTGATGATATGCAGGTATTTTGATGTATCTGTTTCGATGACCCATTCATTCAGGATGGAACCATCGGTCATGCTGATAGCTTTAACTCTTTGGGACTTTAGCTTGTTTTTCTGAAAATCGGCTTCTTTGCTGTATAAAATATTATTCCTGACCTTCAGTATATTATTTGTACTGTAAAAATCCCGGGTTTTGTTGGAGGTATTCGGGTTATAGATATAAGTCCATACCTTCTCAAAATCGAGATTGTAAAAAGCAACCTGTTTCTCCCGTATCTTATAATGCGGATTGTACTGGTACAGGAGAAAGCCGCTGTTACCCTCATTATACACCGGATTGATGGTAATCCGGTTGAAAAGTGAATCACTGGTAAGTTTTCGCCACTCCGAAATTTTAAGCGACTGAGGAACCTTCACGAACTTATCTTTTTTGAAAATCATTTCGTCGCCCACGCTGTCGTTGTTGAGGGGTAAAACCCGCACTGAATTAAAAACTAATGACTCATTAAAAAAGGTACTGATATCGAGAGCCAGTTTATCGTTCATAAGCACACAATCATTGTAATAGCGGTTGGGGTATGGCAGCCCTTTGCAGGGAGAATCGGTATAGTTTCCGTTGTAGGAGCGGTTCAGGTTTTTATCGAGCACCACATATTCCATTTTCCGGCCTTCTTCTGTGTTGTCGGAGCTATACAGGAAAAAGTAGCCCCAAAGTGAAGCATTGGCATCATAGAGCACGTCGCGATAAACCAATTTACCACTGGCTAATGCACTTAGATCCTGTATCTGCGACTGGCCTTTGAGCAGAAAAAACAACAGAACGAATAAGAACAGGCTTTTTTTCATAAGGCAATTTAATTAATTTTTGTTAGCTGGGTCAAAATTAAATAAATTGGTTGAGAATTAAAACAAAAAAATACGGTTTTTTTAAACTATTTTTACAAATTTTGTTCCTGGGTTGTTTTTAAAAGGGGGTTTCACGCAAAGTGTTCTCTTTGCGTGAAACAAAAATCTCAAGAAATGCTATTCGTAATTTCAGGGCTTCAGCAGCAATACTTTTTCATTGTGTACAAATCCATCAGCATACCATTTACGTACTATCACCACACCCCGATAGTCATCTATATTATTAATGCGCTTTCCGTCGGGACTGAGGTAGATTTTCGCAACCGGTTCCTCGTGATCGCGCGGATTGCGCACCGCAAGTACAACTGTTAGCACATATGCATTTGAGGATTCGCTCAAACCACCCATTTCGTTTGCAGCGCGTACGGTATAAGTGGTTCCGACGGGCACATCGGCAGGGATTGTATAGCTGTTGGCAGTTACAAACTGCACAAAAACACCATTTTTGAAAACAGCCCAGCAAAGTACATAATCGCTGTTGGCCCAGCTTATTAGTCTGTTGTCGCCACTGATTACCGGCACAGGTGCCTGGTCGGTAGCAAGTTGAGGTTGCCAGGCATCGCTACCGCCAAGCACATTGTCGATGGTGTAGGTTTCAGCCTGCTGTTTGCTTAATACCGGATTGAGTACCACGGTATTGGCATCTTTGGTGTAGGTAGTGCGGCGGTTGCTCAAATCGACAACACTTCCCGAGCCTGTCATGCTGTTGTACTCTGCAAAAACAGCCGGCACTACGTTCATCGGGTCGCCCCAGCCTGCAGCCATTGGCAGCACTTTCATGGTGGTGTTCAGGAACACTGCTTTGGGTGCATTGCTCCACGGACGTCCAAGTCGGTAACCATTGTTATTGATGGAAAACCCATCGATTGTACAGTTGTTGAAAACATATCCCCAGGCAGTGCTGGTAGCAGGAGCGGTGATTACATTGTTTGAGCGGTTTTCGAGATAAATGAGGCAGTCGTTGAAAAAAACATCACCACCACCACAGATAAAATCGACAGTTCCGTGAATTGCACTTTCTTCGAAATAAGACCGGATAGCGCCACCCGAATAATAGGTATCCTGGTTACTCAGAAGCTTCACCCTTTTGTAGATGTTTTTGTTTCCCTGATCCCAGAGAGCTACACCACGCCCCACAAAAGTTCCTGTCCGGAAATCCATTTTATTCATCAATGAAATGTCCTGCAGGTAATTATTGAAACTATTACCTGTGAAATAAATGGTTGCAGTACTGTTGATCGACTCCTGAATGGATTTATTGTATAAAATCACCTTGTCGGCACTTTGTCCGATAACCGACAACTTCGGTACACTGATGGTCGTCATCTGATTAGCATCGCCTGTATTTTCGCCGATATTATATTCGCCATCGGGAAAGAAAATATAAAACCGATTGCCTGAAGCGGCTGCAACTTGTGCTGACTGTAGAGCCGCTTTAAAATCGCCATCTTTTCCAACCACAAAATCGAAGGTTTTTTTTGTGACAACCGGACGATTCACCGTGCTGAATTTGATGCTGATGGCAGTGCTAAGTGTGTTTCCGGCCAGGTCGGAAACAGTATTTGCAGGCAGACTGAAAGTATATTCAGTATTGTAATTGAGCCCTGAATATGCGAAAGAAATGCTCTGGCCCGACACAACCGGAGCGAGTGTTTTATTGTCCAATGCAACTGTAGTTCCCTGCACAATCTGCACTTTTTCGTCGAAGTTGAGTATCACCCTGCCGGTAGCCGAAGCACCTGCGGAATTATTGGCAGGCACCGACGAAACCAACACCGGAGCGTTACCATCGTTTTGCACCTGAGCCGTAGCATATACATAAATTTCGGCAATAGCAGTACCATCATTGGTAGAAGAGGTTCCTACAATAGAAGAGTTATAATCCGGAATCCAACGCACAAACACTTTGGGAGCATGATTGGCTGCAGCCGGCAGATTAACGCTTTGTGGATACCAAACCTTTGCTGTTGTCATGTTGATATCGCCCAGTTTAATAAAATTTTCACCATCCAACGAGTATTCAATTTGATGAACCGAATAGGCGTTAAAGTTAAACAACATGGATGAAGCCACCGAGATATTGGTAAATCCGGATGCGTTGAAACTAATCTGATAGTAGAACTTATCGGCGAGGGGCTTCCAGTTTACAGCTGCGGGTTTGCCTTCGTAACCTGCAGCGGCCACCTGCGACTTATCGAGCCAACCCTGAACGCTGCCGCCGGCATTGCGCAATATCAGCGATGAAGCTTCATTATCATTATTCGAGTAGAAATCGGCAGTACGACCATTGTTTCCGGGCTGATAAAAGTCCCAACCCGCAATATAATCCACAGCACTATACACAGCTGTTACCTCCCTGTTGGCAGTCATGGGTACCACCTGTTGCAGACTCGTTTCGCCGCTTGACCAGTTATTAAATGTAAAAACAGGATTGCTTGCAGCCGATAAAGTCACATTTACACCTTCCTCGTACATCCGCTGTCCACCAATCACGGTCGGAGCAGGAGTTATCGTTACCATATAATCCTTAGCTCCACCCTGAACATTCAGTTTTAAGGCATAAGTATTGAGGGCATTGTAAACCGCTTTAAGTTGTGTATTGGTATTTATTACCAATGAATAGGGATTTGCATTGCTCACCACCACACCATTTACATCGGCCCAATGCGAGAAAGCATACCCGAAACTGCGGGCTGCGGTAAGTGTTATTTGTGTACCTGCATCAAAACTGCTTCCAACAGGATTTGAACTTAGTGTGCCTGCTTCGGCAGGCACCACGGTGGTGTTGAGGGTGTAAGTTTGTACGTTCACCAGCGATCCGGACACCCTGCCGGTGATTTTCACATTGGCAAGTCCCACCTGTTTGGTGTTGCTGAGTGCGTATATATAAATAAGCAGAGAACCCTCACCCGCATTAGCAGGAAGAGTTAAGGAGCTAATATTAACCAAAGTTGCTGAACCTGCATTGTCTCTGTTGGGTTTAATTCCGGTCTGTAAGGTTGTAACAACTCCATTAGCATCTCTCCATGCCACATCAATTAAACCTCCATCGGTACCATAACGCTGACAATGAAACGAAATGGCCGTAGGCTGAAAACTGATGCCTGTTTTGGGTCTGATATTAAAACTTACCACATCACCGGTCGTGGGGTTTATGTTTTGTACCCTCGGCTGAAACCGTGTATATGTAATATTGTAGGTAGTGCGCGTATCATGGAAAATCAGATTATTGGCTGCAGCCACATATTCCTGTCCGAAATACTGTGCTGTTGCCCCCGAATAACCTGCTGTCTGAGCAGCACCTCCCAAATTGAAAGGCCAGGTTATTTCGGCGGATTCGTCCACTATGGTTGCGGCATGAGATGCCAACATATTGATGAGCATTGCCATCACAATACAAGTGAATCTTGTCTTCATAAATAATCGATTTTAAAGTTGATTTATTTGTTAATAAGTTTGATCATTTTCTTTATTTTCATTTTCTTAGCTTCATCCACAAATATTTTTGCTACCGTGCGGGCACCAGCTTCATTGTAATGGGTATTATCATCAAGGCCGTTAGGATAGAGCCTGCTAACTCCCGGAGGATACTTATGAAAGAATTTTGCGGATGTCTCAACACCTGCACTTTGCAGCCAGTCGGAGGTGAGTTTCTCCATATCGATGAGTGCTGTTTTTTTTTCGCGGGCAACAGTGCGGATGATGTCGGGATAAACTCCATGGGTTGATTCCAGAACTCCTTCCTTGTTGAATTTGCGTCGGGCAACGGGAGTACAAAGCACGGGAACTCCGCCTTTGGCACGGATTTCATCCACAAAAGCAATGAAATTGAGCCGAAACTGTACCGGATTGGTATAGCGTTCACCCTTTGCGACCGAACTATCGTTATGACCAAACTGCATTATCACAAAATCGCCGGGTTGTACATTGTCGATGATTTTCGACCACCAACCTTCTTCAACAAAAGTGCGTGTGCTACGTCCGTTTTTGGCATGATTCACCACCAACGCTCCTGAAGTAAGGAATTCAGGCAAAAGTTGACCCCAGCCCCGTTCCAGAAAAGGCTCTTCGAAGGTTTCACCAGTTACTGAATCTTTTACTGATTTGCTGAGCACCTTATCGGCCATGGTCGAATCGCCACCCATAAACACATGCACGGTACGGGGTTTTGCTCCTGCAAATAACGCTATCAGCATCACAAAAAACACTATTCTGACCAATGGTATCATATTATTTTATTTCAATATTTGCATTTGCGTTCCCTTTTTTCACAACCGGAACTTCCATACCTTCAGGATAGGTAAATCCTTCAGCTTTGAAGTTCTTCACATTATTGAGAATCAGAGCCGGCCCTTCGGCAGGTTCTATGCGAACATTCTGAAAATTCACCCCATCGGATTCGGACAGTTCAGCTCCCAGGCGGGTTGTGAAAGTTGCATTCCGCACATTGATATTGCTGATATTCATCTCTGGTAACCCGTTGAAAAAAATTGCTTTATTTGCATTACGCGAAATAATATCGGTAACATAAATATTTCGGAAAACCGGTGTTGCTTCGGTTACAGGCTGTTTGTCGGGTGCACCTGTTGGACGCAAACCGTAGTACAAATCGAACAAAAACGCTTCGTTGAGTATGTTCACCATCGAAACATTGCGCACATAGATATTTTCTACCACACCACCGCGTCCGCGGGTACTTTTAAAACGCAGGCCTACATGTGTTCCAACGAACTTGCAGTTGGTTACCGAAACATTGCGCACACCGCCCGACATTTCGCTACCTACCACAAATCCGCCATGACCGCGCAATACAATGCAATTATCCACCAGCACATTTTCGGTAGGACGTGCGCGACGGCGTCCTTCCTCGTCTTTCCCCGATTTCAGGCAGATGGCGTCATCGCCCACATCGAAAGTTGAATTTACCACGATTGCATTCCGACACGATTCCAGATCGATCCCGTCGCCGTTTTGAGCATAAGAAGGGTTGCGGACAAACACTCCATCAACAATAATATTCTCGCACATCAGCGGATGAATATTCCAGCTTGGAGAGTTTTCAAACATCACTCCCTGCAACAACACATTTTTGCAGTTCACCAGGCTCACCATCACCGGACGAAGATAATCGCGTATTTCCTCCCAAAGTGCGTCGGTCATTACTCCTCCTTCGGGTTTCCAGCCTTTTTCCGCCAGCAACTCGCCTTTCAGCGAACTTTCGGAGGGTACCCAGTAATCTTTGGTTTTGAGAACACCTCCCGAATTCAGAAAACTCCTCCACTGACCTTCAGTCACTTTCGCTCTTTTGAGTGGTCGCCATGCTTCGCCCGAGCCATTGATAACACCCTGGCCGGTTATGGCAATATTCTGCAGATTACGACCCGAAATGGGCGACTGGCAACGGCGTGTTTCCTGACCTTCGTAGGTCGTATTCACTAAAGGATACAGGCTTTTATCTGAAGTAAACAGGATGAAAGCTCCTTTTTCGAGGTGCAGATTGATATTGGAGCGTAGTACAATAGGCCCGGTGTACCAAACACCGAACGGCACCACCAGCTTACCTCCACCTTTAGATGCAAGATGCGTGAGAGCCTTATCAAACGCTTCAGTATTAAGCGTTTTTCCATCGCTAACCCCTCCAAAATCGGTTAATAAAACCTGTCGCTTCGGGATTTTTGGAAGTTCGACTCTTGGCATGCTGAAAGGCAAATCTTTGTAGAGATAGGCGTATGGATAACTTGCATGTACTGTAAATGAGGCTATTGAACTCAGAAGCCAAAATAAAAATAATTTTCGGGACATCATCGGTTTGAGTATTTTTTAAATTTATGTGTTATTGGTTTTGTGACCTCATTTTCGTTATTGGCTCTTCGCGATTGAGAACCCAACGGAAGTTAATGCTTTGTTGTCGGAGCTGCCACCAATTAGTATTTCATAATCTCCGGGTTGCATTTTCATTCTTCCTGTTTCTTCATCCCACCATGCAAGTTGCCCGGGAGTAAGTGTAAAGCTAACTCTGGTGGTTTTACCTGCCTTGATAGGTACTCGTTGGAAAGCACGCAAAGTTTTAAGAGGTCCGGCATCATCTCCTTTTTTTCGCAGATATACCTGAACTACTTCTTCTCCATCGCGTTTGCCTTTATTTTTTACAGAAACAGTTACTTCCAACGCTTTGCCTGTGTGTATCACTTTTTGGTTGATACGAGGTTTTGCATAACCGAAATGTGTATAGCTGAGGCCGTAACCAAAGGGGAAAAGTGGCTGCTCTTTCATGTAACGATATGTTCTTCCTTCCATACTATAATCCTCGAAGTCGGGTAGTTGAGATAAATTACGATAAATAGTTATGGGCAATCTGCCAGCAGGGTTATAATCGCCAAAAATTACTTCGGCTACAGCAGTTCCGCCTTCCTGCCCCGGATACCAGGCTTGTAAAATGGCATCGCAGTGATCAATTTCGGGTCCCATGGCCACTGCCGAACCAGAACAATTGACGAAGATCACCTTCTTTCCGGCATGATGGAGGGCTTTAATCAGCTCTCTTTGCACAGCCGGCAACTCAATTTCGGTACGGTCACCGCCCCTGAAACCTGCCAGATTCACTCCCATTTCTTCTCCTTCGAGATTTGGAGAAATTCCACCCACGAAGATTACAACATCGGCTTCCTGAACTCGTTTGAGCGACTGCTGAAAGTCAATATCCCTTTTAAACCCGAGATCAAAATTAAGTTGCGCATCACCCATACCGTAACTATAATCAAGTTGTAAATCGTACGATTGCCCTGCCACGACTTTCATTTTCCATGTCATACTACGGCTGCCATGATTCTGCCTCATAAACCTCGTTTCCTGATTGTTGACAAATATTTTCAGAATTCCATTAATGTAAAAATCAAAGATAATCTCTCCACTTTCGTTGGGAGTGAAAGTGGTATTATAGGAAGCAGAAAAATTAGTCAGATTCACTCCTGGCGCAAACACAGTTGCGCCAGTGGTTGAAAAACGAAAAGGGTCGGAAATGTGATTAGAAACTACGGGATCACCAAGCCTGTCGGGATTGTTCCAATACTTCGCACCAAAACCTTTTTTACCTTGATATCTGCATTGATTAAACTCCGACTGAAAGAGGGTTCTTTCGACTAAATCGCATCCTTTCTCATAAATAAGACTATCGTTTTCACCCATCAAATTTCTGATTCCTTCGAGAATGGTGATTGTTCGCTGCGGTGTGCCATGGTAATTACCCCATTGCATCACAGAATCGTTGGCGTTGGGACCCATCACTGCAATGATTTGACCACCGCGTTTCAGTGGCAGTGTTCCATTTCTGTTGTGCAGCAGGGTCATCGACTTCCTGGCCATTCCGAGTGCAACTTGTGCATGATCAGCTGATGCTACTACAGAATAGGGAATTTTGGTCCATGAAACAAGCGATGGGTCATCCATTTCTCCAAGTTCAAAACGGGCTTTGAGTAATCTGACAACCGACACATCAATTTCCTTTTCGCTTATCAAACCTTTCTCAACACTTTGAATTAAAGCTTTGTAGCTCGAACCGCAATCCAGATCGGTGCCTATGCGTACAGCATCGGCTGAAGCCGTAGCAGCATCGGGATGTGTTGCATGTGCGTTGGTTTTGTAGAAATCGGCAATAGCACCGCAGTCGGCCACCACAATTCCGTCGTAATTCCATTCTTCTCTGAGAATACTAATCAGCAATTGTCTGTTGGCACAACAAGGTTCGCCTTCGAAACGATTATAAGCACACATTACCTGTTTCACTTTAGCATCGCGTACCAGAGCTTCGAATGCAGGAAGATAAGTTTCACGCAGGTCGCGTAGGCTTATATTGGCAGCATTGAAAGAGTGTCGGTTCCATTCGGGGCCCGAATGCACTGCGAAATGCTTGGCGCATGCATGCAACTTATCATAGCGGGCTGTATCCGGACCTTGCAAACCTTTCACCGCTGCAACTCCCATGATACTCATCAGATAAGGGTCTTCACCATAAGTTTCCATGCCTCTTCCCCAACGTGGGTCTCTGAAAATATTCACTGTTGGTGTCCAAATGGTGAGCCCCTGATACCGATTCAGAAATCCCTTGGTTGCAAACTGTGTACTTTTCGCTCGGGCCTCATCCGAAACCAATTCGAACACACGATGCAGCAGTACCGGATCAAACGAAGCAGCCATACCCACTGGTTGTGGAAATACAGTTGCCAATCCGGCTCTGGCTACTCCGTGTAGCGCTTCATTCCACCAATTATAACCTTTAATTCCGAGCCGATCGACAGCCACGGAGTTATCCATCATCAACGAAACCTTTTCGGGCAGGGTCAACAAGCGTGTTAAGTCAAGTGCACGATCGAGCGGTGAAAGTGAAGTATTGCGGTACTTTTCCTGAGCAAGATTGACCTGCAAAACAGAGAAAACGAAGAAAAAAATAATTAAACTACATCTCATGGTAATAGTGCGTGGTATTTATTGTTAAACGATTGACAATCAGTTGTATTAATCTTAATTTTTGCATTAACGCAAATCTAAAAAATATATATTTGACATTAAAAATGCAATAGCTCGGGTGTTTCCGGCTACTTTCCGAAAATTTATTTAGCACAAGGAATAGGAATAAAATAATGTCTCCTTTTTATAAAAATTACAAAATTGCTAATAAAAATTACGACATTATTTTCTTCCTGTTACTTAAGTGCCATTGTTGCATTGAGTTTAAAAAACATGTTACCACCATCGCGGATCACCTGCTTTTCCTTTCAAAAGTGGGTCGGTAACTCTGAAATTCATAGCAGCGGGGTTGGCAAAAATCTGGAGAGATGGATTGCTAAGTGTTACCACGTCTTTAATTGGAGCCACGTGGTTCAACCCATCCGCCGTTTTAGCCCAGTCGAAATCGCTTGTTTTGAATGTATTTACAACCTCGATTATCTTACTTGCAGTTCTGATGCCGTGAGCAGAAGCTCCGGATCCGGGCCCAAAAAGGCTGTTCCGGATATAAAATCCACCGGGTACGGCATTGTTATTATAATCAAAGAAGTAACGACCGAGATCAGGCGAC
Organism: uncultured Paludibacter sp.; assembly: GCA_964350125.1. GTDB lineage: Bacteria > Bacteroidota > Bacteroidia > Bacteroidales > Paludibacteraceae > Paludibacter. The sequence goes on from CAYGJI010000007.1 coordinate 15,276, forward strand.
CAATAGGTGGTTACATGGTCGAACACAAAAGAATTTATACCTCTCAGTCGACCACATGTAAACATTGTAGATGCACGCAAAATAGTTGAATTTTTCAGCACAATATCGCCTATATAAGCAGCATCATTAGCATTGTTTATTACACCAAAGCCTCCGATGGAGTCGAACAAACAATTATTGATCGTTAGTTTACCGATTTCACCTGAAGTCTGCATCCTTACTGCTCCCCGCTTGTATTTAATGTCACAGTTTTCGATGCTCAGATCTTGCACAATACCATCGGCCTGATTCATATTTATGAGGTAAGTTCCGCCGTAGTTAGCATCGGTTTTAAACTTTCCGGCTACGGTACCTTCAGTAAAAAATATTTTTTCGAACCGTACTTTGGGCACCGTGCTTGCGGCTTTTATTGCAAAGCTGCCATTGACGGCCATAATTGCCTTACCTTTGAAACTCAATCCGGTTACAAAATTGACCGAAACCGGCAGGTTGATAGTAGGAATCACGTACCTTGTACCTCCCGATAGTATCAGATTAAAACCGGCAGGAAAAACATTTCCCAAACTATCGATATATGCCTGAGTGATTAAGTTAAGCACATCAGCATCGTTGTGGTTGCGCAAATCAACAACTACACCATCGAAAATCTGAGCAGCTACGGTTCTGAAACTCCTTTTCCCCTTGTACATATTTTCTTCATAAATTTTGATGATATATGTAGTGTTGGGCTGTAGGCCGGAAATTATTTTCTCACCGGCAACATTATCAGCAGATGTTACGGGAACCGATTTTATGAGCGAATCCCTGCTGTACATCACATCTATCCTGTTGTATTGCATCGATGATATCGTCCATTTCACACGAATCGAATTATCGAGCACATCGGCTGCGGTCGGGCTCTGAAGGAGCGTTGGGAAATCAAGGGTTCTTGCATTGACAATATTGAATGCCGAACGAATGGTATCACCATTTGCCAGAATACTATCTCCGACCGAACGTAAGCGTATCTGATATTGGGTATCGAACTCCAGATTCATGAAAGTAAACTGAGTACTGTCGGTTCTTTCCGACCTGATGATAGTTTTGAAAGTATCAGTAGATAGTTCCATCTCGTAGGCTATTGCACCCTTAAATCTGTCCCATTTCATTTGAAACCAGGTACCTGCAACTGTTTGTTCCTTCAGTATGGGGCGGAATAAGCGGTCGGCTCCGGGCAACAATTCTTCTTTTTCACAGGCTGAAAATCCCGTAGTGAGCACGAGCACAACAATCATCAGCCTGAATATATTTTTAATCTTAATCATTTTCAGCTCTTATTAATTCGTTAATACTAAACCATAACCCTGATTGGTCAGGAATTTACTTGCAGCAACAGTTTGTGTGTTGATGGGAATAAGATAGGGTACAGGAGTTACACCTGTTGGATCGAGGTATCCTCTCCAGCAGCGAACGGTATAATCGGCCGGCTCATAGGTAACCACTCCATCCGTACTGGTTACTTTTTTGTACAGATTGCTTCCCCAGTTTACCGACGAAACAGGACCGTGGGTCAATGTCCAGTTATCAATTTCCACCTGTGTTGGTTCGGTATAATAATTCAGGAATTTAATTTTTCCGGTCGATTCTCTTACAAAATAGATTTTTCTGGCAATCGAAGCAAACTGCGCAACATCGGGATTGTCGAGCTCCAAACCGTGAGCGGCTTTACCCATATTGTTGATTTTGTTCTTTGTCTCAACGATTTTTTTTCCATATAAATTCCAACGAACAAGATCGAAGCGGCGTAAACCTTCACCTCCGAATTCCCAGGCACGTTCGTCCACAATCGCATTGAACATAGCATCTTTGCTTCCGATACCGGCAATATAGGCATCTACTTTAGTTCCATGATGAGCGGGGTCGAAAGCCCTGGCACGCACCTTGGCCAGCATTTGTTTTGCAAGAGCAGTGGGGCCATTCAGTTCGTTTTCGGCTTCGGCAAGCATTAGCAGCACATCGGCATATCGCAGAACCGGCCAGTTGATGCCGGTACCTTTGGAAGATGTTGCACCCTGTGAAGTTTTCAGCAACAAACGATTCCATTTTCCGGCAGCCAGCCCGGTAACACCTAACACATTTTGTTCTGTATCAGAGGAAAATCCTACTCGTGAAATACACACATCCCTGCGCTTGTCATTTTCATCGAAAGAGAAATAATAGGTTGGGGAGTAACTTACCTGAATGGTAGTCGTCCCAAATGTTCCTCCGGTTACAGGAACACCTACACACCAGCCCACATCACCACCACTATTGGTGCTTCCGAAAGCAACTTCATAAAGCATGTCGTCATTCACGGGTCTTTCCCAGCGGTTCTGATTCATAAACACTTTGGCATAATCAGTCAGTTCGCGGCCTTTCAGTTCAATCAGCTTTTCGGCATAATCCTTTGCAAGCTGATAATACTCGGTGTAGGTGCGGGCAGTTTTGCTAACACCTTTATAGGTGTAGGTAACAGCCAAACTATCGTTTGAAGCCACATTCAGATAATCGTCGGCTCTTTGCATCCTGCCGTCAGCAGTCATTCCAAATCCTGCTCTGAACATGGCAAGGCGCGTGATGAAACCAAGTGCAAATTCACGGTTCATGCGTTCAATTCCATCACTGAACTGATCGGCGAAGAACATATCCTCTTCCACATTGATTAAATCCTGAATCAGACCTGAATAGATGATATTTTTATCTGTTTTGGGAACATCAAGTTGCATCTCAGCTTTGGCTGCTTCTGTAAAATAAGGCACATCGCCCCAGAAATTACACAGCAGGAAATAGCGGTAAGCACGCAGGCAATAGCTTTCGCCCAGGAGCATTTTCATTTCTTTGGTATTGGCTACCGGACTGCCTTTGATCCCTTCGATACACTGATTGGCGCGGTCGATGGCTAAAAAATTGTGATCCCATGCGGTTTTGATATCACCGAAACCAGTGAGTAAGCCTCCCTGCAATGTCCAGATATCACGTCGTGAACCATCGGCCATAGGCCCCGGAGCCATCACTTCCACATCTGTATTTTGCATCCATACATTCGACATGCGCGAAGTGTAGGAGTCCTGTGTGAAAAGCGCATACACACCCAACACAGCTCTTTTGGAATCTTCGGCATTCGAAAATACATATTTCGAATCGAAATTGGAAAGGGAGGATGTGTCGAGGAAATCATCGCAGGAGCTCAGCATCAGAAGTGACGAAATCGCTGCGGTCCATATACAAAATTTGATTTTCATACTATATTCTTTTTATGAGATTTCAGATTAGAAAGTTACATTAACACCCACTGTCCACGAGAAACTTTTAGGATAGGATGAATAATCGACTCCGGGAGTTAATCCTGAAGTTGACGATGACCTGATTGGCGTGCTTACTTCGGGGTCGTAACCGCTGTAATTGGTAAGTACAAACACATTGTGGAGTGTTCCATAAACCCTGAACTGGTCGCACAGGAATTTTTTACTCAGGTTTTTAGGCAAAGTATAACCCAGCGTTACATTTTGCAAACGCAGGAACGACGCATCTTCTATGGCCCACGACATGGGAACAATAGTAGAATTTCCGAACGAAAATGGCGACCAGTACTCTTTGGCATTCGGACCTTCGTTCATAGCAGCAAGGGTAGCCAAATCAGTCACGATGGTTCCGGTTTCATTGTTGAGATAAGAATAGCGGTTGTCTTGTCTCATGAAGCCAAGTAAGTTCGGGAATGAAGTACGATATTGCTGGGATGATGCAATTTTATTGGCATTATACACCTGATTACCATACACAAAACTAAACAGTGTGAGGAAATCGAAATTTTTCCAGTTTCCGTTCATGCTAAAACCTCCTGTAGCTTTTGGGGCTGTGCGACCGATAATTTCGCGGTCGTCATCGTTAACCACACCGTCATTGTTCAGGTCTTTGAATTTGGCTGTACCCGGACGTACACCGATGCGTCCGCCCAGCATACCGATATTGGGCACACCTTGTTTGAGCACATATCTTCTGGTTGCCGGGTCGTACATTTCAAAGTCGCTGGTAGTATAATAGCCATCGTTCACCCAGCCATAAATTAAACCCACGGGTTCGCCTACTTTCACATGATAATCGTAATATCCTTTGAGGTCGGTTCCTGCCCATCCCGAGGCATATTCCTGAAGCTGCATTCCTTCGGCCAATTTATCCACATTTGATTTGTTGAAGGCAATGTTGAAGCTGGCAGTCAATGTGAAGTCTTGATTTCTGACAGCAGTTGCATTCAACGACAATTCAATACCCCGGTTTGAAGTTTGACCTACGTTGCGGGTAGTACGTGTATAGCCAGGTGCCACGATAGGCGTTACCAACAACAAATCTTTGGCTGTATTCTTATATATTTCGATGGTACCATTAATTTTTTCGTTGAAAAATCCGAAATCTATTGCAGCATTTTGTGTATGGCTGGTTTCCCACTGCAGTTTGGGGTTGGGTAGCTGGTCGCTGGCCGCACCCCAGAAGTTATTCTGAATATCGCCCAATCCATAGGTTTTGGTGGATAGTACCCTGTACGAAGGGCGGGTTAAACCGGCAGGTATATTGCTGTTTCCGGCCACTCCGTAACCAAGCCTGAGTTTCATATTCGACACCCATTCACTGCTACCGGCCATAAATTCCTCTTCATTGATGCGCCAGGCCGCTGAAGCTGCAGGAAAATGCGCCCAACGGTTTTCCTTTTCAAACTTACTGGTAGCATCTGCCCGATAGGTCATTGTAAATAGATACCTGTCCTTGAATGCATAATTAGCTCTACCAAAGTATGAAAGTGAACGTACCGGCTCATCGTAATAACTGGAGATGTTTTTGGTTGCACCACCCAAAGCGAGGTTAGCAAAAATTACATCGGGTGTGAGGTCGGTACCGAAACCAGTAGCATACAAATAGGTATTGTACGAACTGAAATGATTCAATTCCTGACCAACCATCACATTAATCTGATGATCTTTCTGCACTTTGCTGCTGTAAGTCAGTATGTTCGATATGCGGGCGCGGTTGTTATTGGTTTTTCTCCAGTCGACAAGAGGCTTTCCATCAACAAAAGAAGCATTGGTAGTAGTTTCACCCCAATAATTCTGATCGTCGCGGAAACCATATTCGTAACCCCCTTCAACACGGTAAACCAGGCCTTTGAGAATGGTCCAGTCGATACTGCCGAAAAAATTGAAATTTTTGTCGTTGCGCCTTTTCCAGTATTGTTGCGCTTGTTGGGTAAGCGTCATATTGGCGCGCATCCACTGCTCGTACTCTTCTTCAGTTAATAAAGCAGGGTCAATAATCAACATATCGCTCAAACCCCGGACTGCCGGAGATGTTACCGCCTGCGATGTGCGCACTTTGTAATTGGCACCTGATGATCCTGAACCATTCACTTCCACATCGGCTAAACGCATGTTGAAATTGAGTTTCAGGCTCTTTGAAATCTCATGATTGAGTTTGAAGTTGGTGGTGAAGCGGGTGTAATTATTATTCTCCATCAGTCCGCCATCGTAATTATAGGTTGTACTGAGCGAAAATTTGGTTTTGTCGTTACCCCCTGTTACACTGATATTGTGTTGCTGTGAAGGAACACTGGCGCCGAACATGTCGTGCTGCCAGTCGATGGCACGTTGCGACTTGTACAAATCGAGATCGCCATACACACCGAATCTTCTTTCAAATCCCCTGACAGCCTCTTCGCCGGTAAGTGCGGCCAACTCGTAATTGAGCATAACGTACTCGTAAGGGTTGAGCACTTCCATACGCTTCGAAAGTTGTTTGGTTTGCATGAATCCGTTGTAAGAAACCTGCGTTCTGCCTCCCTGAGCAGCTTTGGTGGTGATAATCACTACCCCGTTTGCACCCTGCGAACCATAAATGGCCGTTGCCGAAGCATCTTTCAGTACGTCGATACTCTGAATATCAGTAGGAGATATATTATTGATATTCGAAGTTGGGAATCCATCCACAATATAGAGTGGTGTGTTGTCCTGGGTGATGGAACCTCCACCACGCACCCTTACCAGTATTTCGGCGTCGGGCGAACCATCGGCTGTAGTAACCTGCACACCTGGCAAGCGGCCTGTCAGTGCTTCAGCGGTACCTGTTACCGGTATCTGTGCCAGTGTTTTACCCTGTACCGACGAGATCGAACCTGTAAGGTCGCGTTTTCTTTGCGTTCCATAGCCCACCACCACCACATCTTCGAGCAGCCTGGTGTCGTCTTCGAGAACCACATTAATCACACTGCCTGCTATGGCAACCTCTGCAGTTCTCATACCTACATAACTTACCACCAAAGTGCGGGCGGATGTTGATACCTGCAAACTGAACTTCCCATCGAGGTCGGTGATGGTACCCTGAGTAGCCCCTTTGACCATAATAGTTGCTCCCACAACAGCTTCGCCGGTCGCATCAGTTACCTTACCCGTTACAGCACGTTGCTGTGCCATGGTCGTAACACAACCCATCAAGATCATCAAAAGCGCTGTGAGCATCTTTCTTTTTCCTGTGTTTTTTAGCATAATGTACATTGATTTTTAATTGATTAGATTTTGTGTAATTTATTTTTGTTTCGTTTTTCTCAAAGTATTAATTTACTTACCTGTGCCGCTTGCGTTCCTTCAAAATAAACACGGATAAGGTAAACCCCTTCAGCCATTCCGCCCATTGCAATACCCGATTCGATGGGGTTGCTTTCGGCTATTCTGATACCTGAAAGATTGAATATCTCCACATTGCGCACTCTGCCGTCGGTGTGAATCACCAGACTTTTATCGGCACTCAGATAAGTTACAAGCTGATATTGATCAGCTTCCGGAGTGGTTAAACCCGAAATGATGGCATCTTTCTCTTGTTCGTTAATGATATGCTGCACCAACGAATTCAGATAAACTTCGAGGTAGGTGTAACCTTCTTCATTCAAATCTTTGGAAGCCTTACCCGGAAAATTTGCTTCGAGCCAACCATCAGGAATGCCATCGCGGTCGATATCGGCAGGTGCTTCAACCGAAGCGAGTGTTGGCCATGGCGACCATTCGGCACCGGCCCCTGCGGGTTTCAAATTCCACTGACTGTCGATGATGCCCGGTTTGGGATAGGGCGATACATTAGCCGACGAGCTCCCTTTGAATGTAGCAATACCAAGGCGTGTTTCGTCGATGATGCGCTGGTCGTGACTATCGCGGCGCAGACTTGCACCTGCCCATTCGAGCACTTTTTCGTACGCTTTAGCTGCAGTGTGGGTTGTAACCACGCCCGAATTCCATGGTTCGCTCATGCGCATGGCAGTGCGGTCGGCGGTTGATACGGTTCCATACTGGCTGGCAAACTGATTAAACACACCAAAAGTCCAATTATCGGCAGTAGCATTGTTGCAGTGTGTAGCATTGGAACCTGTGCTGGTAGAAGCATCCACCACATTGCCATGGATATACCATTTACCCCACACATTGTTGATGGGGAAGAAACTATCGGAAGTGCCCAGGTTTATTTTCTTGTCGATAGCTACAATGCGGGCTCTTTTACTTCCGGTTGGAGTTCCGGGGCCGGGTTTAAAGTAGTTATTAATCAGGTTAACCTTCATGGCTTCGCCCCCGTAGGCTCCATTGCCTGTCCAGTTATAAATTACACAGTTACGCATATCGGTATTTTCCCTGAGCTGGGTAGTTGCACCCGGTCCGAAACGCGGGGTTCGACTTTCGTGATGGGCGATTAGGTTGTGATGAAAACTGGCATTTACACCACCCCAGATACCTCCGTAGCCATGTGCACCCTTCGAGTGCGACGACAAGCGCAGACTTTCGGCAATGATGCACCATTGCAGGGTAGTATTCTCATTTTCATAAATCGACACACACTCGTCGGTACTCCAGCTCATGGAACAATGATCCACGATGATGTTTTTTATTTTTCGCGCTCCAAGTGCGTCGGCACCATCGGCATTGGTATCGAGCCCATCGCCCATACGCATGCGTACAAAACGAATGATGACATTGCTTGCGCCGATGTTCACCGGAAAACCGGCAATGCAAATGCCATCGCCGGGGGCTGATTGTCCGGCAATCGTAACATTAGGAACTGATATAGTCAGATTTGATTTTAAAAAGATAGTGCCAGAAACTTTAAAAAGGATGATTTTGGTACCTGTTTGAGCCAAACACCAGCGAAGCGAACCTTCGCGCGTTGCAGCATTTCCGGTATTATCGTCGGTGAGGCTGGTTACATAATAAACATTACCTCCCCTGCCTCCAGTTGTGAAACGGCCATGCCCTCCGGCACCGGGAAAAGCGGGAGTCTGTGCAAAAGCAAGCTCACCGAAACACAGACAAAGAAGAAAAATGAAAAATAGCGATAATGATTTCTTCATGAAATTGATTGTCGATGATTAACACTGCAAATGTAAGGATTCCTACTCCCGCAGAGGGTGGTTAAATTGGTCAAACTATGTAGGTAAACTAACATTCCCCCGATCTTAACATTTTCAATTGTAAACTATCGCTTATATTTGTAACTGAAAAACTTGAAAAACACCATGCAAAGATTATTTTTCATTCTACTTATAATCACTTTGTTACCTGCCGCACTGAAGGCTCAGCTGGTACCCCAGTTTACCCATTATTCCACTGAAGACGGACTGCCGCAATACACCATCATGGACATGTTGCAGGATAAAAAGGGGCTGATGTGGTTCGCCACCTGGGATGGTCTCAGCAAATACGATGGTTTCTCATTCAGAAACTACAAAATAGGCCCCGAAGATCATTACTACATCAAAAGCAACCGCATACAAAGGCTTTTCGAGGATAATCATAACCGCATTTGGTTCGAATCTTATGATGGTGAGATTCACTGCCTCAATCCGAAAACCGGGAAATTCTGGGGTCCGCAACTGATTGAAGAAGTCAAAACCTATCATTATACCCGTATTTTCATTACCGGAACCGGAAAAGTGTGGTTATTATCTGATACACATGGAGCTTTACTGGTAAAAGATTCGATTTTTAATCATCAGGTTTTCAGCGTGGAAAATAGTGCGCTTAACAGCAACTTAATTCATTCGATTTTCGAAGATAAGCAGGGAAACAGTTGGATACTCACCGACAACGGCATAACAAAAATGGACTCAAAGCTGCAGGATTCGCAGTCTTACTTCTACAGCATCAATGGCAATGAAAAGCATGAGAAAAGGTCCTTTTATTCGGCATTTGAACTCGAAAACGAAATTCTGTTTGGTTCGCAGGACGGGCAATTGTGGAAGTACAGCAAACCCGACGGAAAATTCGGTCTGCAACAAACCCCGGTACCTGCCGACATCACCAATATTGTTACCATCAATCCCCGCGAACTTATTTTAATTTGTCGCAATCAGGGATTCCTGCTCTACAATCTCCAAAGCACACAAATGCTTCATTTTCATATGCTTAACCAGCCTGTGATGCGTTCAAACGATATTACTAACTCTTTTAACGACAACTCGGGAAACTGGTGGTTCGAAACCGGGAGTCAGGTGGGCATTTACCGTTTCGATACAGAAAAGCGACAACTGAGTTATCACCGTGTCGAAATCGAAGATGCCGGCGCACTGCTTTTGCCCCCATTCAGCTTCGTATTTAGCGATATACATGGCAATGTGTGGGTTCAACCTCGTGGTGGAGGTTTTTCGCTGTTCAACAAATCGACCGGCCGGCTCGAACCCTTTTATAATCACCCCCGTTCGCCCGAAAGACGTTTTTCAAACATTATTCACTCAGCCTACTCCGACCGTCAGGGAAACCTTTGGATGTGTACCCGGTCGCATGGTCTCGAAAAAGTGGTTTTCAGTAAGAATTTCTTCCGCACTATGCTGGTAAATAAGGTGGATAAAAATGAAAACACAAATGATGTGCGGGCAGTTTTTGAAGATGAAAATCAAAACCTGTGGGTAGCAACCAAAGATAAGCGTATCAGTATTTTCGACCGCAACAAGCAGCTTCTCGGCAGGCTCGATGCTTCAGGAAAAATAGTGGCCGACGCCCTGTGGCCAGGCATGGTGTATTGTATCTTCAGAGATTCCCGTGGTATTGTGTGGGTGGGTAGCAAGGGGGAAGGACTTTTCAGACTGACACCTTCTGCAAGGAAAACACAGTTTAAAGTTGAAAGATTCAGCTATTCGGCAACCGATTTATACTCACTCAGCGACAATAACATTTATACGGTATTCGAAGACAAAGAAGGAAGAATCTGGACCGGCACATATGGTGGTGGACTCAATATGATTGAAGCCCGGGAGCATGGCAGTATCCGTTTCATCAATCACCGTAACGAACTGAAAAACTATCCGCTAAGGGAAGCTGCACGCATCAGGTATATCAACCAAAGTAAACAGGGGGCAATTTATGTGGGAACCACCGGAGGGCTGCTTGTGTTTAGTCCGGATTTTAAAAAGCACGAAGATATTACCTTCAGGCTTTTTAACCGCCTGCCCGGCAAACCCGAAAGCCTGAGCAACAATGATGTACATTTTATTTGCAAAACTGCACGCGGAGATGTTTTTCTGGCCACTTTCGGTGGCGGCCTCAATAAAATACTGAAAACCGACGAAAAGGGTTTTCCGGTCGAATTCGGGTCTTACACTACACGCCAGGGACTACCTTCAGATGTAATTTTGTCGATGGTGGAGGATGAGCAGGGACGACTATGGATTAGCAACGAAAACAACCTTTCGAAGTTCGATCCCGAAACCGAACGCTTCGAAACCTATGCCGACATCAAGGGGCTGATGCAGATTAGCAGCTTCTCCGAAGCATCCACATTGCGACTGCATTCCAACGAAATTGTGTTCGGGTTTTCCAATGGCATTGTCACTTTCTTTCCCGGACAAATTGTTAACAGCAACTACCGCCCAAACATTGTGTTCACAGGTTTTCAGTTATTTAATGTAGAACAACCTATTGGCGAAAACTCGCCGCTTAAAGCCCATATCGACGATACAGAGGAGCTGGTTCTCACCCACAAGCAAAACTTCTTCAGCATCGAATTTGCATCGCTCGATTTTACCAATCCTGCCAACATCATGTTTGCCTACCAACTCGAAGGCTTCGACAACGAGTGGAATTATGTGCAGAAACAACGGATAGCCAACTACACCAATCTGCCTCACGGACATTATATTTTCAGGGTAAAATCGACCAACAGCGAGGGTGTTTGGGTAGAAAACGAACGTACGCTCAGCATCAGAGTTAAACCTTCGTTCTGGCAAACACCATGGGCCACTGCACTTTACGTATTGTTGATAGCCGCGATTATCTTCTCCATCGTAAGGGTTTTGCTATCATTTTATACACTGCGTAACAACATGAAACTCGAAAAGCAGATTTCGGAAATGAAGCTGCGTTTCTTTACCGATATTTCACATGAAATTCGCACACCGCTCACCATGATTACGGCCCCTGTTGATTACATGATTAACGATGCCGGCACTCCGGAGCCTATTCGCAAACAGTTACATTTGATAGCCCAGAATACAGGTCGACTTTTACGACTTGTTAATCAAATCCTTGATTTCAGAAAAATCCAATTTATGAATCTGAAGGTGTACGACACCGACTTTGCCGCCCTGGTCGAGGATATTTGCGGCAATTTTACCGAGATTGCTACCTCACGCCGAATCAATTTCAAATTCAGCAATCATGCAGGGTCCGATCGCGTGTGGGTCGATCACGATTGTATCGATAAAATGCTGATGAACCTGTTGTCTAACGCATTCAAATTTACCCCCGAAGGCCGGCTTATACAGGTAAGTGTTTTTGCTGATGAAAAAACGGTATCGCTGCAAGTGCGCGACGAAGGTCCGGGAATTCCCAAAGATAAACAGCGCAAACTTTTCAACCGCTTTGTGTCCTTCAATGCCGATAAAAGCAAGCCAAGCACCGGCATTGGGCTGTCGATGGTGAAAGACTTAGCCGATAAACATGGTGCACGCATCAGCATCGATAGCGAGGAAGGACAGGGAACCACCATCACCGTGAGTTTTCTGAAGGGAACAGCTCATTTTGTAAAGGGCGTCGAAATGATGGTATCGGGCACACCAATCGAAAACAAACAGCCCGAATATGCTTGTCAGGATAATGAAACCAACCTGCAGGAGCCTGTAACCAACCTATCCCTTAAAGAGGAAAAACACAGTGTTTTAATTGTGGAAGATGATTATGACTTACGTACTTTCATCAAAACCATCATCGAAAGCAACTACGAGGTATTTGAGGCCGAAGACGGATTGCAGGGTAAAGCCATGGCAATCAAAGAGATTCCTGATATTATTGTGAGCGATATCATGATGCCCCATATGGATGGCATCGAACTTTTGCAGGAACTGAAAACGAATTTAAATACAAGCCATATTCCGGTGGTGCTGCTCACCTCCAAAACCACCATCGAAAGCAAACTTGAAGGACTGGCATACGGGGCCGACGATTACATCACCAAGCCATTCAGCGTGTCATATTTCAAAGCCCGCATCGCCAATCTGCTCTCGCAAAGGAAACATCTGCAAGAGATTTTCAGATCGCATTCGGCAACAGACAACCCCGGCCATTATCAGCCACAACCATTTACCATCACTTCGCAGGATGAAGTACTGATGAGCAAAGTAATGTCGGTGATAGAAACCAATATGGAGAACTTCGAATTTACAGTCGATGATATGCGTGAACATGCAGGAATGAGCCGATCGGCTTTCTTTAAAAAAATTAAAAGCCTCACCGGCCTTGCTCCGGTTGAATTCATTCGTGATATAAAAATGAAGAGAGCAGCTCAACTGCTCACTTCGGGCGAATATCGTGTTAAGGAAGTAACCTTCATGATCGGGTTTTCCGATTCAAAATACTTTGCGAAATGTTTTAAGGAAAAATTCGGAGTCACCCCCATGGAATACAAACAAACGAAATAATTATTCCTTGTTCAGTTCATCCAGGATACCCTGAATATCGTCAACACAGCTTCCACATACTGCGCCTGCTTCAATGGCATCTGCCACATCGTCGGCTGTTTTACATCCATGTTCACTGATGCCGGCAATAATATCTCCACGGGTAAGGTCTAAGCACGTACAAATCACTTGATCGTCTGACATAATGGTAAATTTTTTATTGTTATTGTTAAATTATTTTCGCATAAATTCATAACAAGCAAGCAGAAAAATTGTTTACTCCAATCATCAAAAAAACTACGCTGAATTTGTGAACGTAAGAAACAAAACGATCAATAAATCAAGTATTAAAACATGTTTAGGGTTTACACTATATAAAGAATCAGGGTTTACACTTTAATAAAATCAGGATTTTCAATTCTTAAACTATACTTATTCTGTGCTAATTTTGCAAAGTCATTTTCGGGTTGACCATCAACCGGGGCGAATGCTGAAAAGCCTTAGGAGTAAGCAAAATCAACAAAAATCTATTTTACTTAAAAAAAATGAAAACTACTACTTTATTTGCTAAATCATTAATGATTGCATTGTTCGCAACCCTATTTATTGCTTGTGAACCTATTGTAACTGAACCTACAAAAATTGAAGAAACTACCATTTTCAGCACCAGGTACACGAAAGACAAAGTGTGGGATGCCCAGCGTTCGCCTGCTTATCCTGCTGCTAATCGGGATTGGACTTTGTCTGGCCTGAAAGGTGCATTGGACCTGAATAGAGCTACCATCGATTGGGGCAATGGCAGATACATGATGTTTGTTGCCGAAGAGGATAAAGCGAATGCATCAACATCACTAACCGACGATCTGTTCAAAATAGGCACAAAATACAAAATCGTTCTTAAACTTTACGAAAGCAATGGTACACTAGTAAGAGTGATCTCAAATTGGGGTGAAATTGTTGGTATTGGCGACAAAGGCTTTATGTATGTGGCACAAGGTGACATAGGTATGTTTTTTCCGGTTGTGAGTGTAACCGCTGGTGGAACAGTTACTTATCGCCCTACAACACTTAAAGTAACCAAGTTGAGCGAACTCTACAAATAATTTTTCTTCTGCAATTGTAATCAAAACCCTGTAATAGCAAACGAGCATTAAATATTTGCCGTTTGCTATTGTGGGTTTGTTGGTTTTGGAAGTGTTTCGTTTTTTACAAGGCATCAAAAATGCAAATAGCCAACTAAAAAGTGGTAAATATATCATCGTCTTCTTCATTTAAACAATACATAAATAATGAAAAAAATTTGGATTAACACCTGTGCAACTCTTATTCTTACTGCCAGTTGCGTTTTTGTAAATGCGCAAAATATAGAAAATGCTTCGCGCAAAGGAAATATTGAAGAAATGAAAATCTGCCTTAGTAAAGGTGCCGATCCAAATTTTAAATGGGACAAAGAGACCATTCTTTCGCATGCATTTAACGATAAAACCCTGGAAATGCCTAAACTATTGATAAACGCCAAAGGCATTAGAATTAATGAGTGGAATTTGCGCCCAGCACCCGAAGTAACATGGAAATTTACTGCTCTTATGCGTGCAGTGGAATATCCCGAAATGGTGAAACTGTTGCTCGACAAAGGTGCCTTGATTGATTTGCAAGACGAGTGGTTGCTATGGGATGGTAAACCCTCGGAACATGGTGGTAATACTGCACTTATGCTCTCGGTAAAAGATTATACCGAGTCAACAAAAATATTGCTTGACAGGGGGGCTAAATTGAATGTACAAAACCGACGAGGCGAAACAGCGCTTATGCTGTCGGTAAGCAATACCGAAACAGCCAAAATGCTAATAGATAAAGGAGCAAGTTTAGATATTCAAACCAAAGGGGGCGAAACAGCGTTGATGTATGCTGCTGGCAAATACACTGATGTTGTGAAGCTTTTGCTTGATAAAGGGGCTAATATTGTTCTCCGACAATCTACATTTAAAGTGTCGCCCAATGCAATGGATTATGCTGCCCGTCATGGAAATATTGAGGCCGCAAAACTTATTTTGGCAAAAGCCATAAGTTTGGGTGTGAAGGACGAAATACTTTACAGTGCTGTACATTGGGCTGTTATTGCCGACCAGGTGGAGATGGTGAAATACCTGTTGGATCAGGGTGCAAGCATCGAGGGAAATGACGAATTGGGTGGTTTTACACCCCTGATGAATACTTCGTTGTTCGATATGGTTGATTTGCTTGTGAAACGTGGCGCCAATGTAAATGCCAAAAACAAATTTAATTATACGCCTTTACACAAGGCAGTGTTTAACTTCGTGGAGGATAAACGCAAAGAAAAAGATTGCGAAAAAATTCTTAACCTGCTCATTAGCAAAGGTGCAGATCTCAATGCGCAAGATAACAATGGCAATAGCCCCTTGATGACTGCCGTGCAAAAAATAACTCCTGCAAAAATTCTTATTGCTAAAGGTGCCGATGTAAATTTAGCCAATAAGAACAAAGAAACTCCACTGATGCTTGCATCCAAAGGTGGCCTGGTGAAAGTGGTGGTGGTAATGCCCATTATAGGCCCATTTACCGAAGTCTGCAAACTGCTGATTGCCAAAGGAGCAGATGTGAATGCACAGGATATTTTTGGCAAAACAGCTTTGATGCACGCTGCCGGAGCTGCTCATGTGCAAGGCAAAAGCTACAATGCGTACACCGAAATGGTGGCTTTTTTAATTGAAAAAGGAGCAAAATTAGATATTGAGGATAAAGACGGGTTTACCGCATTGTATTGGGCGCAAAAATTTAATCGTACCAAATCGGCCGAATTGTTGCTTGCTAAAGGAGCAAATGCTGCAAAAAAATACGATAGGGCAGCTGACAAATCGAACGTGAAAGCGGGAATTGTGGGCACATGGGAAAATAAAACAATTGCTGGTACTACAACTGTAATAACAAGAGTTACATTTAATGCCAATTGGACCTATAGCAAAGTGATGATTAGTGGTGGACAAACCATACCTGATGGAGGCGGATATGTTACTTACGACTTAATCGACGGGCGCATTTGGCTATACAACAAAATACCTACAAGCGCTGTGCTCGAATATCGTTTCGAGGGCAATGCGTTGATATTGAATGGCGTGAAATACACCAAAGTGCAAAAAAAATAATGTCATTTCACAGATTTGATGCTGGTTTGCTGTCCCAAAATCACTCTTTTGGTTTTGGACAAAGTTCCGTACATTATTCCTTTTCCTCTTCTCTCCCATCACTTTCGGTGTTTTCCTCTGTGGGTTTGTATGATTTTGAGATGGAATGTGCAGCCAGTGGAGCTGTCAAATAAATAAACAGGATAATCAGTAAAGTTTTTACATAAACCTGCACTTCGTTGAAATAGAGACTCACACCTACAAGCAGGAGTAGAATGCCGAATGAAGTTGCCTTGGTAGAGGCATGCAAACGGCCGTACAAATCTTTGAAACGTACCATACCGATGGAGGCTATCAGGATAAAAAAGGTGCCTAACAGAATTAACACTGAGATGATGATCTTATCCATTTTTTTGCTTGATATAGGTTGAAATAGCAATAGTACCAATAAAAGAAACCAATGCAATGATAATAGCTATGTCGATATACATCCGGTTATTGATTAATATGCCATACAGCAGGATGATGCCGATGATGGTGGACGACAACAGATCCATGGCTGCTATCACATCATTAAAAGTCGGCCCTTTCAGAAGTCTGTACAGGGTAAAAACCATCGCCAGCATCAGAAAAAAGAAGGCAATGTAAAGACTGATTTCGAGAATGATTGACTCCATGGATTTAACTGATTAACCGGATAATACGCCTTTCGATATTGTCTATTTCCTGAATGATAGATTCGTTACTACTGTTCGATAAAACGTGCACCAACAAGATTTTCTGGTCGGCATCGACATCGGCACTGAGCGTTCCCGGTGTCATCGAAATCAGGTTGCAAAGTAACAACAAACCTGCTGATGATTTAGTTTTTATAGGATATTCAATAAACCCGCCCCTGATATTCATTTTCGGAGAGAGTATAACATAAGCCATCTGGAAATTGGATTGCAGCAGTTTCGACAAGTAAAACAGCACAAACTCGGGTATAAAATAGAATGATTTAAGTATTTTCATGACCACTATTTTTTTAATACTGCATTGATATATGCCGATGGTTCAATCAGCTGATTGCCTGCCTGCATCACATAGTCAAAAACGGATGATGCGAAAATACCCATCAGCACCGAAGCTCCTGCAAGGATAGCTAATGGCACATAATCCGAAAACTTCAACTTTACGACAACGCTTAAAAGCTTTCCTTCAGGCTGCTTCTTCAGAAAAGCTTCGTTCCAGATTTTAATCATCGAATAGAGGGTTAGAAAACCTGTTAGTATGGCAACAGCTGTAATGAGGTATTGTTCGCTTTCGATACCGGCTTTCAGCAGCATGAATTTAGCAAAGAAACCCGAAATGGGAGGAAAACCTGCCAGCGCAAAAGCTGGAATGATAAACAAAATGGCCAGTATCGGGTTTTGTTTGTACAAACCACCCACTTCCTTCAGTTCATAAGTGCCTTTTATTTTCGCAATTAATCCGGCGGCGATGAAAGTTCCGGTTTTGGCTATCATATTGTGGATGGTGAAGAATATGGCTCCCGCAATGGCCAGCGGAGTAAAAATACCCAGCCCCATAATCATATAACCGATCTGACTGATAATATGATAAGAAAGGATGCGTCGCGTTTCGTAATAGGATGCCGCTGCCATGCCTCCGGCTACCATTGTTAAACCGGCAATGATGAGCAGGAGGTTGTGCCAGAATGCCTGATCCTGCACAAAAAAGAGGGTAAAAAAACGGATGAGTGTATATACTCCCACTTTGGTTAGCAGGCCAGCAAACAAAGAGCTAATGGTGATATCGGGGGTGTGGTACGACGATGGTAGCCAGAAATATAAAGGAAACACAGCTGCTTTAATGCCGAATGCCACAAAGAAAAGCACCGACGAGGTACTCATCAGGTTTGCCTGATGGTCGTTTTTAAGAATCTCAGCCAGGTGAGCCATATTCAACGTTCCGGTTTTTCCATACAACAAACCCAGTCCGGCCAAAAACAACATTGACCCGATGATGTTCAGCGCAAGATACTTAATTCCTCCTTCCAACTGCTCCTTTTTCTTGCCTAAAGTAATAAGCACAAAAGACGAAATTAACATTACTTCGAACCAAACGTACAGATTGAACACATCACCGGTAACAAAAGCTCCGTTTACACCCATATTGAGGGTGAAAAAGAAGAAATAAAACCGCGACAAAGGGATATCTTCTGATAAATTCCGGTTGGCAAACAACGAAATAACGAATGCTATCAACGACGAAACAATGAGCATCAACGAGCTCAGGTAATCGACAACAAGCACAATACCAAATGGAGCTACCCAACCTCCGGTGTTCAGACTCATAATGCCAGTGCTTTGTAGCTTGTAATTCAGATGAACCGAAACTGCAAGCATAACCAAAGTGCCGATCGGCCCTATCCAGCGACTGATTTTGGAGGAGCGAAGTATAAGCAGACTTATTGCTATCGCAAAAGGGATTAAAATGGGTAAGGCTATGGTATTCATTGTTGTGAATCGGTTTGCTTTAACTGATCTAAATCGTCAGTACCTGTAACTTCGAAATACTTGTACTTCAGTGCAAGTATAAAAACAACCATTCCCAAACCTATAACGATGGCCGTAAGCACTAATGCCTGTGGAGTGGGGTCGGCCATATGACTGGTATCTATCGTGGTTTCATTCACAAAAGCAGGGCTTCCCTGTACCAGCCCGGCTGATAAAAATACCAGCAAATTAGTAGCATTGCTCATGAAGATGATGCCAATGATGAATTTAACTATGCTCCTCCGCAGTAGCATATAAACAGCAGCAGTATACAAAACTCCAACCAAAAAAGCCAATAATATTTCCATTAATTCTTGTCTGTTAATGAGAATAAAAACAAAACAGAGACTCCAATCACAATAAAATATACCCCGATATCGAACAAAAAGGGAGTGCCGAATTTGAACCCTTCGGTGAAAGGCAAAGGCACTGTGAACCAAATTCCCTGCATCAGGGTACCTGCAAAAATTAACCCTGGCCACAGGCTGATGAAAATGAGCAATAAGCCAAATACCATGAATATTTCCGGACGAATCCTCATTTCTTTTTCGAGCACACCGGGCGTGTATGCAAAACCTTTGTAAGCCAGCGATAAACCGCCCAATAGGCCACCGATAAAGCCTCCACCGGGGAGGTTATGTCCGCGTATTAGCATGATTATCGAAAAAATGACCAATATCCATCTTACATATTTCGAAGCAATTTGCAGAATTACTGAGTTCATTTTTTGACCGTTTTTGATTTGAATAATGCAGCTACCCCCATGGCAGCAATCACCAGCACTGTAACCTCGCCCAGCGTATCAAGTGCTCTGAAATCGACCAGAATCACGTTCACCACATTCTCTCCATAAGCTTTGTGATAACTGTTGGCCATGAAAAACTCAGAGATGGAACTATTGAAATTCACATTGATTGCCTTCAGACTCACAATGGTCATGGAACCTCCGAAGATCAGGGCAATGAACAGGTCTCGTATCTTGCTTTTTCGCGACGATAATTTAGCAAAAAAAGGCAATCGTTGCAATATCAACATAAACATTACTACGATGAGTGTTTCGGCCAATATTTGCGTAATAGCCAAATCGACAGCACTGTAGTACAGAAATATCAGCGCAATACCATAACCGGTTACACCCATCGAAACAATGGCTCTGGTACGCGAAGTGGTTAGTGTGGTATAAATTGTGGCTATCACAACAATCAATATCAATCCTGATACATAAAACGGTTGAAGCGTTACATTCAGATTGAAATCCCATCCGCGTGTAAGAAGCAACTGCAGCCACAGCATTGCGGCAGTAAACATAACAACAGTAAGGATGTAGTAACGATGATAACCATGCTGCAACATTCTTGTTTTTCCTACCGAAACAGCAACGAATTTCTCAATCATTTTGCTGAAAACCTGAGGCAACTGTACCGGGAAAATACGTTCGTTCAACTTGCTCCATAGCACTTCAACTGTACGGTATTTTATGAGAATGTAAGACAACACCGCACCAATCAACACAGTAACAGCACTTAACAATAGCACCAAATTGAAACCATGCCACAATGCCAGTTTCACATCAACCTGCTGACCAAAAACCACAGTTGCAGCAGGCTCAATGATCACTTTTCCGAGCAGGTTGGGCGAAAGCCCGAGCAAAAGACTGATAAAAACAAGAAAGCCCGGGCCGAAAACAAAGAAAAACTTTTTATTGAAGGGCACTGAATAACTCTTTTGAGCTTTTCCGAGAAACACCCTGAATAGTACACGCATCGATACGGCAAACATCAGCACATTGGAAATAAAGCCAAAAATAAAAATGAGCGATGCGAAACCGGGCGATTGCACTTTGGCTTCGTAAATCAGTTCTTTTCCAAGAAAGCCCAGCATGGGAGGCAAACCTGCCATCGATAATACAGCAAGCAGTGTAATTACAAAAGTGATGGGAAAAGATTTTCTCAATCCCCCCAACTCGTTGATATTTCTCGTGCCTGTTTTCTTCTCAATAAAACCGGCAATCATAAAAAGCGATGCCTTATAAAAAGCATGAATAAAGAGGAAAAGCACCGCAGCTTTGATTGAAAGTTCGGAATCGATTCCTATCAACAGAACCAATATGCCGAGGGCATTGATGGTGGTATAGGCCAGAATGGCCTTTAAATCGGTTTGTGTAATGGCAAAATAGGAGCCGGTAAGCATGGTTATCACTCCTATCAATGGTACAATAGATGTCCATTCGGGCGTACTACCCAGTACCGGACTGAGCCTCATCAGCAAAAAAACGCCGGCCTTTACCATGGTGGCCGAGTGAAGGAAAGCACTTACGGGAGCGGGAGCCTGCATGGCGCCGGGCAACCAGAAATGAAATGGAAATTGTGCCGATTTCGTAAAAACGCCTCCCAAAATGAGCAATAATCCGGGCAAATATAAATTGCTCTGCCTGATTTTTTCTTTTCCTGCCATCCAGGCATCTAATTCATAGCTGCCAACTATATTTCCGATGAGCAGAATTCCCGCCAGCAAAGCAAGTCCACCCACAAATGTAATCACCAACGATTGAAAAGCAGCCTTTCGTGATGATTCCTTTTCGTGGAAATAACTGATTAGAAAATATGAAAGTATGGTGGTGAATTCCCAGAAAATAAAAAGCTGAATGAGGTTTGATGAAAGCACCAGACCAAGCATGGATCCACTAAATAGCAATAAATAGAAGTAGAATTTGGTAGTGTTTTCGTAGCTTTTCATATAGGAATGGGCATACATAAACACCAGAACCCCGATTCCGCTAACCAATAATGCAAACGATAAACTCAACCCATCCAATAAAAAACCGAAGTTAAGGCCCAGCCCGGGTAGCCATGCTGAGGAAAAATTCACAGTATTACCGGCTGAAATTATGGGTACTTTAGCTGTAAACCAGACAAATGCAGCCAACAGCAATACAGCAATGAATATACCCTGATACAGTTTGAACCTTTGCGGAATTAAAAATAAACCGGCGGCCAGCATGAAAATGATAATTAACAAGTACACCATAAGCGCGCAAAATTAATAAAAAAACCTGCATTAATGCGATTTACTAAGACCAAATTCACAATGATTTGCAAATGTTAAGCGTTAAAATGAAAGATAAGTTCAGCAATGAATGCAGGGAGAGAGTATATCCGCTATTACTAAAAAAATAATTTTTTAAAAAAAAATACAATTTACCCAAAATACATTACTTTTGTAGTGAGTTAATACCAAATATATTAACACCCATTGCTGAACCATACATCATTAACACCTATCAACATCAAAATCTTATGAAAAAAATCCTGTATTTAATCCTCGTTTTCATTACCGGAAGTCTTGCAGCGCAGGAGAAGCAAGTGCCTCTCGACAGTCTGGGAAAGTTAAACAGCATCGACATTTCACTGGAGAAAAAACTGAAACTTTTCCCCGAGTATGTCGGTTTTCAGGATGCTAAGCTTTTTCAGCTTAACGACAGCAGTTTCACGCTTGAGATTAGCTATAAGCCTGAAAATCAGATAATTCGTACACGTATCCCCATGAATCTGAGTGAAGTTAAGGAGTTCCGGCACAGCATCACCAGTAAAATCAGTCTCAAAGCACCCAATAGTCTGCTCGACCAATCGGGGCGCACAGCTTTATTATTAGTCAACACTTTGGTGGGTGCACAGTATTACGGTGCAACCATTTCGGCTCTTTTGTCCGGTGATACGTATGATTATTCAGTTGGTGTAACTTTGCTCACTGCCGGCGCGAGTTTCTACATCCCTTACTTTTTAACCCGGAATATGGAAATAACTCCCGGGCAGGCTTTGATGGCTATTTACGGACAAACCCGCGGAATAGCACACGGAGCTTTGCTGCCCGTTTTGTTTTCGTCAGAGCCCGACTACAGATTAACCCTTTCGCTGGGAATGGCCGGTAGTATTGCTGAAGGAATCCTGGGTTACCGATGGGCGAAGAAAGAAAATTTCTCTGTGGGTCGCGCTGGTGCTATCGGCACTTTTGGCGATTTCGGGATGGGAATTGGCATCGGGTCGGCCTATACGCTCGGAATGCTCGAAGGCAGTGCCGGCTCTAATTTGGCTGCACTGAGTATTCTTGCCGGAGGAGCTATTGGTATTTATGCCGGATATCGTATCAGTCGTAATGAGTATTATACCGAGGGTGATTTATTTGCCCTTCAGGGAGCCGGAATGCTTGGCGCCTATCTGCCTGCTTCCCTGATGTATGTTCTCGGAGCCGAAGATTCTCCCAAACTGATAACGCTCGGAGCTACCCTCGGTGCTGCGGGAGGCTTGTACTTCGGCGACAGGTTGGCTCTCAAACAGGATTTCTCATCCCGCCAGGGAGTATACATTATGTTAAGTCAGCTTGCAGGCGGTTTAACCGGTATGGGACTGGGATTTCTCGTCGACAGTAGCGACAGGAGTGAATTTAATCAAATGGGAAAATCCATTGCTTTGCTAACCGGACTGGGTTGGCTGGCCGGATATGGAATCGCGGTGAAGAATTTCAGCAAGGAAATCAACAAAGAAGATGTTAAATTATCGCTGAATTTACAGCTGAATCCTTTGGGATTGCTGAACAGCTCGCGAGGCAATGCCTCACACATGCACATGCCATTGCTGATGGGAAGCATTCGTTTCTGATAAAAACTGAGCGGGGAGCACTTTTTTGGTACTCCCCGCTTTTATTCAGATTCGAAAGTTTTTGTTTTACAATACTCCCTGAGCCATCATGGCTTTGGCAACTTTCATGAAACCGGCGATATTGGCACCATTCACATAGTTTACATAACCATCAGCTTCGGTACCATATTTAACACAGGCATCGTGGATGCTGGTCATTATGTCTTTCAGTTTTTGATCAACTTCTTCGCGAGACCAGCTCAGTTTGATGGAGTTTTGAGTCATTTCAAGACCCGAAACCGATACTCCACCCGCATTGGCAGCTTTGCCCGGCGCATAGAGGATTTTGTTTTTCAGGAATACTTCAATTGCTTCGGGGGTAGAAGGCATGTTGGCTCCTTCAGAAACAGCAAAACATCCGTTCTTCACGAGTATTTTGGCATCATCGCCGGTAAGTTCGTTTTGTGTAGCCGATGGCAATGCAATGGTGCAAACTTCTGCCCATGGACGTGCACCTTCCACATATTTGCAATTGTATTTATCTGCATACTCTTTAATACGACCACGATAGATATTTTTCAGTTCGAAAACATACTGAAGCTTCTCCAGCGTAATTCCTTCGGGATCATAGATATAACCATTACTATCCGACAAAGTAATTACTTTTCCACCCAGTTCGAGTACTTTTTCAGCAGTGTAAGTAGCCACATTTCCTGAACCGGAAATAGCAACCACCTGACCTTTCAGGTCGTAGATTCCCTTGGCTTTCAACATATTCATCAGGAAATAGATATTACCGTAGCCTGTAGCTTCCGGACGGATAAGCGAACCACCAAACTCCAGTCCCTTTCCGGTGAAAGTGCCAGAATTTTCGCGGGCTAATTTACGGTACATACCATACATATAAGCCACCTCGCGGCCACCCACTCCGATATCACCGGCAGGCACATCGGTTTCCGGACCAATATGACGCCACAATTCGAGCATGAAAGCCTGGCAGAAACGCATAATCTCAGCATTCGACTTACCTTTGGGGTTAAAATCGGAACCTCCTTTGCCACCACCCATGGGTAATGTTGTTAATGCATTCTTAAAAGTCTGCTCAAAAGCAAGGAACTTCAGGATAGAAGGGCATACAGAAGCATGGAAACGCATTCCCCCTTTGTATGGACCAATGGCGTTGCAGTGCTGAACGCGATAGCCCATGTTGGTTTGCACATAGCCACGATCGTCGGTCCAGGTAATACGGAAAGAAAAAATCCTGTCAGGAATACATATTCTCTCGACAAGATTTTGTTTTTCAAACTCGGGATGAGCGTTATAAACTTCTTCGATGGAGTGTAAAACCTCCTCTACGGCCTGATGGTACTCGGGCTCATTGGGAAAACGTCTCTTCAAATTGTCGAGGACTACGGCAGCTTTCATAAATAGTGTTGTTTTTTATTTTAAATGTTTCAGGCGCAAAAGTACAAAAATAATTGAGTATTGATAGCAAAAATGCACTTTTTTTTAATTTTTACCCGAAAAAAGCTTTTTTTCTTGATATTCTATTAACAAGCCCATCGTTATGACGATTCAATTACGCTCATCTGCGCTGTCCGCATTATATAGTATTGATGTATAATATTTAGAAAACTTTGTTACTTTTACGGTCGCAAACAAACTATGATAAGGATGAAAAAAACATTAACTCTTAGTATGCTGATGGTTGTTTTCAGCATTTTTCAGCTACAGTCTCAAATACCCCGGGTTGTTGCAGGCAGGATTTTGCGCATCGAGCATTTTAAATCCAACTTTGTATCTGCACGCAATATCGACATTTGGTTGCCACCCGATTATACCCCTGCCCGAAAGTATCCCGTGCTGTATATGCATGATGGCCAAATGCTTTATGATGCCGAAACAACCTGGAACAAACAGGAATGGGGTGTGGATGAAACCATCAGCAGACTGATTGAGGAGAAGAAAATACCTCCGGTGATTGTGGTGGGCATTTGGAATTCGGGATATGGCCGTCATGCCGATTACTTCCCCCGCAAACCCTTCGAGGGCATGCAGGACTGGGAGAAGGAATTGGTTGTGCGCGAATCAAAGAATCATGCTCGCAGGTTTCTTTCATCGCCAATTCAGTCCGACAACTACCTGAAATTCATAGTAAAAGAACTAAAGCCCTTCATCGACAAACATTATGCAACTCTCCGCGACAGAGCCAATACCTTTATAGCAGGGTCGAGTATGGGCGGTTTAATTTCGATGTATGCCGTATGCGAATATCCCAAAGTTTTCGGAGGAGCCGCATGCCTTTCAACCCACTGGCCCGGCGTAGCTGACATCCGCAACAATCCGTTGCCAGATGCATTTTGCAGATATCTTGGCAAACAACTACCGGCACCAAAGCATCACAGGTTTTATTTCGATTATGGTACTGAAACTTTAGATGCACTTTACGAGCCTTATCAGCACAAAGTTGATTCGGTATTCATGGCAAAAAAATACACCGCCAAACACTGGGATACCCTGAAATTTGAAGGCAAAGACCATTCGGAAAATGCCTGGAGAGAACGGCTCGAAATCCCATTATTGTTTCTGTTCGGGAAAAAAAAGTAAAAAAAAAGCGGTTATAAACCGCTCCTTTTTTTTGTATAGGTATAGATTACCCTGCCCCGGGAATCGATGAAGTTTAGACTAAAGTGCTGATTTGTTACTGAGCATACATTGCACATCAATATTTCTATCTGCATCCGCATTTTCGTTTCCCCTCGCCCCGCAAACCTGAACTGGCAGCCTTTCTGTATTACACCAAACTAACCTGTCGGAAAGCTGACAAAATTCTGGAGTTGTAGCTGGGGACACAACCAAAGTACAGCTCACGGAAAATTACCATTGTACCACCTTTGTTGCGCGAAGAATTATTCGAACTGAATTCTGAGTCTGGCGATTATATTCTGGGATATATGGTTGATAGCTCTTTCAAAGCACAAGTAATGCATTGGAAAAAATCCAGAACAATATTGCAATATGATTGATGCCGAAAGGGCCGGTGCGGGGATTGGTTCAGCTTTCTTTGATTTTAATCTGTTTATAGCATTTTCGAAAAACTACCAGCCAAATCAACATTTCAAATGCTGGGTTGCTTCATCTGAAAGAAAAATCATGGAACAAATGCAATAGACACATCATGAAATCTGCTCTCCGACGCCTTAAAGTGTGAAAAAATTGTCAAAACATACTCCTTGCAATTCAAAAGCGATGTTGTGCTTTATTTTTTGATTCAAAGCGTATATCTTTGATGCTCTTTGTTGAGCAAAATAAAAACAATAATCGTATATGAAAACAATTTTGGCAATACTGATAGTAAGTCAGTTTATTCTACAGGCAACCGCACAGGTGTCGTTCGGGCAACCCGAGAAAATAAATCAATCGTGGAAGTTCTCGCTCACAGACCCCAAAGGTGCTGAAGCAAAGGAATTCAACGATAACAGATGGCAAACAGTACATCTGCCTCACGACTGGAGCATCAAGGGGCAGTTGAGTCCGACTTTGGCCAGTTGTACCGGATATCTTCCCGGAGGAATTGCATGGTATCGTAAAAACATCAATATTCCCGAAACCCGCAGGGGAGAAAAAGTTTACCTCTATTTTGAAGGCATTTACAACCGCAGCGAAGTGTATATCAACGGAAAATTGCTTGGCAAACGCCCTAACGGGTACATCTCGTTCATGTACGATGCAACGCCTCATATCGAATACGGCAAGGAAAATATTATTGCAGTAAGGGTTGACCACAGTCGCTATGCAGATTCACGATGGTACACCGGCTCGGGTATCTATCGGGATGTTTTTGTGGTATATGCCAATCCAGTACATATTGCGCAGTGGGGGGTTTTTGCATATCCTGAAGTTAAATCGAATAAACAGGCTTTTATCAACGTTGAAGTTGAAGTAATTAACGGTTCACAAGCAACTCCGTCTCTAACTGTAGTCAGCGAGTTATTTTCACCATCAGGAAAATCGATTGCCAAAACTTCACGCGCTTTAAGGGTCAATCCGGGAAATACACAAACTGTAAGTTTCAGGCACAATGTAAAAAACCCCATGATGTGGGATATCGAAAACACACATTTGTACAGCCTCAAAACAACAGTTCTTGAAAAAGGAAAAGTGATCGATGCTTCAGAAACACGTACAGGAATTCGTTCGTTTACATTCGATCCGAATAAAGGTTTTGCCCTCAACGGCAAATGGATGAAAATGAAAGGTGTTTGTTTGCACCATGATTCCGGTGTGCTCGGTGCCTCATCTTTTAAAGAGGTTTGGAGACGCCGTTTAATAACCCTGAAAGAACTGGGCGTAAACGCCATACGCACCAGCCACAACCCGCAGGCAACACACTTATATGAACTTTGCGACGAACTAGGACTTTTGGTAATAAACGAGGCGTACGACGAATGGGAATTCCCAAAACGCAAGTGGCTCGAAGGCTGGAATGTGGGTACACCGGGCTTTCAGGGAACCTATGATTTCTTTGCCGAATGGGGTGAAAAAGATTTGGAAGATATGGTAAAGCGCGACCGCAATCATGTTTCGATATTCTCCTGGAGTATTGGCAACGAAGTCGATTATCCGAACGATCCTTATTCGCATCCGGTGCTCGATGGCGGTCGTGACACAGGATTCACACAACCCATTTTCGGTGGTTATAAAAAAGATGCACCCGATGCAATGAGACTTGGAGCTATTGCTAAGCGATTAGCAGCTGTGGTTCGCAAATTCGACCCAACGCGCCCCGTTACCGCAGGATTGGCCGGTGTGGCGATGTCGAATGAAACCGAATACCCTGCAGCACTCGACATCTGCGGATACAACTACACTGAAAACATGTACGATGCTGACCATAAGAAATTTCCGAATCGGGTAATTTATGGCAGTGAGAACAGACACGACCTGGCAGCATGGAAAGCAGTTACAAGCCGCGATTTCATTTTCGGACAGTTCCTCTGGACAGGCATCGATTATCTTGGCGAATCGGGTCGATGGCCTTCGAGGGGTTTCTACTCAGGATTGCTCGATTTTGGAGGCTTTATCAAACCCAGAGGTTATTTCCGTCAATCGTTGTGGTCAGAAAAACCGATGATTTACATTGGTACTTATCCAACCCGTGGTCGCACCGGCAATGCCGATGTATGGTCGCAACTCGAAGCCGAAAACGAATCTTCTAACAACCCGCGACTTTCGATTGATGCCTGGCCTGTATGGAACTATGAGGATGGCCGCACTATCAGGGTGGTTGCCTACACCAATGCACCACAAGCACAACTATTGCTCAACGGATCGGTGGTAGGTAGAGCAAAGCCTTACGACGACAATACCGGAATTATTTACTGGGATATTCCTTATGCTCATGGAACGCTTGTTGCTGAAGGACTCGACAAAGAAGGTAAAGTGATTTCATCATACAGCATTCGTTCATCCAAACAGCCTTACGCATTGCGTCTCGCCGAAAGTGAAATAACCCTGTGCAAAATGCACAAAATAGCCCATGTAGTTGTGGAAATAGTGGATATAAATGGCGTGCCTGTGATGCTCTCCGACAATGAAATTACATGCCAGATTTCCGGTCCGGCTAAACTTCTCGGACTCGAAGCAAGCAACAACACCGACATGAGCGACTATACCGACAACAAACACAGGGCTTTCAATGGCAGGTTGCTGGCTTACATTCAGTCGGATGGCAAAGAAGGCGATGTAAAGGTGCGCTTTTCGTCACCCTGGCTACAATCTACAGAACTAACGCTCAAAATCAGATAAAAAAAGCAGCAATAAACTATATTTCAGAAGGCAGGTAATGTTAAACTCATTATCAGTTTAACAAGAATGATTGTGTGAAAAATAAAAATCCGTATATTTGAATCCGATTTAAATCATTATTCACAAAATCTTACCTGTTATGAGAATTCTGGTAATTATTGTACTGATGCTGATCCCTAACCTCGTGTTGTTCGGACAGAACCGAAAACAACTGATAGAGTTTCTGGTACACAAAAACGATAGTCTGTTCGAAGTAACACAGAGTCAGGAGAAAAAAATCGAAGAGTACAGCAAAAAACTGAGTGAAGCTCTGAAAAACCATGAGAAGCTGATAGTTCAGGCTGACAGTTTGAATCAAGTTCGTTTGCGACTTCAAAACGAATTGGCTAAACGCGAAAAGGCCATTCTGGAATTATCGAACCTGAAAGCGAGCATCGTGGAACAAACCGACAGCGTGGCCGACGACAAGCGGGAGCTGAACGAAACCATTCTGTTGATGGAGAAAGAGGTACAACAACTGAAACAGTCGTTTGACTCGCTCAGGAAAGAAACAGATAAAAAGGACCAGATGCTGAGCATCACTCCGCCTATCGTTCAAATCAGGGGAAAATTCACCGGAGTGAGTCAGGATCAATGTTTCCATTTGCTCTTTCAGGATGAAAACGGTGTAACTTTCGATTTTGGCAATGCGCCCAATGCATTACCTTTCGACGTTTATTTGAAGGATGGATCTAACAATTTTGTAATTGCAGAAAAACTGCGAGATAAAACAGTAACACTCACTCTTGCGCTGCTCAACAGTAAAAAATGCACTGCCGCCAATCAACCTGGCAATTTTGAACTGATGCCCACCATCATTGATGTAAGGCTTTAAGTGAAAACCGGCGAACTGACATGAATCAGCTCGCCGGTTTCACTATTTGTAAAAACAAATCAATAACGGTTTTCTACAGAGGTCCAGTCGATTATGCTCCACAATGCATTCACATGGTCGGGGCGACGGTTCTGATAATCGAGATAGTATGCGTGCTCCCAAACATCGAAGCCAAGCAGCGGAGTCAGGCCTTTGGTCACAGGATTGCTGCCATTCGGCTCTTTGGTAATGTGCAGTTTACCTGCATCATCTTTGGCAAGCCAGGCCCAACCCGAACCAAATACCGAAACTGCTGCTGCATTAAATTCTTTTTTGAAGTTGTCGAAATCGCCATAAGTTTCGTTGATTGCCTCTGCCAGTTTGCCCGATGGCGCACCACCTCCGTTGGGAGAAAACGACAGGAAATAAATGTTGTGATTCAATGCCTGACCGGCGTTGTTGAACAACGGACCATCACTTTGTTTCACAATTTCAACCAGTTCCATGTTTTCGAACCTGGTACCTGCAATCAGGTTATTTAAATTGGTGATGTAGGTCTGGAAATGCTTTCCGTAATGCAGATCCACAGTTTGCTTGCCGATAACCGGATCCAATGCCCCTGTTTCGTAGGGCAAAGCTGGTAATTCAAATTTCATAACTTTCTTATAATTTTGATTAATACTTCTATTGTAATTCTGTAAAATCTAAACGACTGGAAGTACCTTTGTGTTCACAATGATGATGTCGATATCGATATTGATGATGTCGATTGTTTGATGTAAGTGCTACAACCCATGATCAACGCTTTACTGAACCAAACGGTCAGGAACTAAACAGTATCATGAAACAACCCTGTTGATATCTCCAACGATCGCGAAAATCCGCTTTCGACAGCAAATTTTTTTGAACTAATTTGACATTAATTTTATCTGACTTGTGATAGGCACGACTTATCTTTGTCGTGCTTAATCATTTATTTTTCAAAAACATTCCTGATAATAGGTATTTTCGTTAATACAAACACCATGAAGCATATTATTTACCCCTTTCTGACGATTATTTTCATTGCAACATCCTTAAATCTTGCCGCTCAGAGTGCAGCCGATTGGTTGGTTGCCCATCCCCGCCCCGACCGCACTGTACATTACAACCTCAGCGATTCGGGTGTGCCAACACCCATCATTTGGGGACTCGACACAGCCTGGCCGAGTGAAGAAAATATTCGCAGGGGAGTGGCTTTCATGGGATCAGAACGAATCAGTGTGGTCAGAGCTTCCTTTCAGCCGACATTGCCACTGATAAACGATGATTTACAAACTGAGCAGGTCAACTGGCTGAATACACGCCTGAATTTGGTAAATCTGACCGGTACACATACCAAAATAGCCCTCAACTGCGATCATCCGAGTGTACACGAATGGTATAGTGGAAATGCAGTAAACTGGGCAAAACTGATGGATGCTACTACCCGGCGCGTTCAGGAAAGAGGACGCACGGTGGTTTCAATCGCACCATTTAATGAACCTGACTATGGTTGGGGACAGGGCAGCATCACCGATTTTTTCAATATTGCCGGGGAATTGAGAAAAAATCCGCGTTTCAACAATATACGCATATCCGGAGGAAATACGCTGAATACTGATCAGGCACTTCCATGGTATAACACCCTGAAAAGCAGACTCGACGAAGGAAACACCCATCAGTTGGCCGGGAGTTTCGATAATTATGCCAGTTTCTTTCAAACTGTCAGGGCTAATGGGCATCATGCTTCAAACGACGAACTGCACAATGTGATGGAAGCCATGGTTGGTGTGCATTACGGCATGCAAACAGGCATTTGGTGGGGTACTGCCGAATATGCACGCGGCGAATTTGTAAAGGCCAGTTATGGGCGCCGACTGGGTTATGCGGAGCATCGACCAAACTGGACATCGGCTTCGGTTTATCGCCACCCCGAAGGCAAAGTGCAGGCTTTTGGCGGCACTTCGGAACGACAGGCTGTAAATACCACTTTCCGCTTTTTCTCCAAAGAAAGGGATGTTTTTTATGATGGTCAGGGACCGCAGCGGGAATTGTTACTGACCATGCCGGGCGGTACAGGCTACCAGCAGGGCCAAACCAATGCCGAAAGGGTCATCAACATCACCTGGGGTGAAGATATTCAGCCGGTTATCAACGGACAATATGTGCTTGTGAACCGAAACAGCGGCAAGGTGATGGAAGTGGCAGGTGGATTGCCTGCTGCAGGAACCAATGTAAGGCAAAATGCAAACCTGGGATTAACCTATCAGCAATGGAATGTGAGGCCTGTTGATTCTCGCATCGGTGGTGATTTCAGTTATTTTACCATCACTGCTGTTCACAGTGGCAAATCGCTTGATTTACTCAACTGGTCGCTGAGCAACGGTGGAAATATCATTGTTTGGGACGACGTAAAAGGCAATAACCAACAATGGTTCTTAGAATACGCAGGCGATGGATGGTTTTATATCCGCAGCAGGCACAGTGCCAAATGCATTGAGGTGCAAAGTTCCAGCACTGCCAATCAGGCCAATGTGCAACAACGCGATATGGTTGGTTCTCCCAATCAGCAATGGCGTTTTATTCCTGTTGATGCTCCGGTTGAATTTGTGGCTCCTGCAGCTCCCGCAAATCTTACAGCCATTGCAGGCACAACATCGGTACTGTTGCAGTGGGACGCCAATAACGAAACTGATTTTACTGGCTACAACATTTACCGTTCCGAAAATCCCGGAGGACCATACAATACAATCGCCAGAAATATCAAAACAACTCGATTTACCGACCATACTGTACACACACGAAAACCATATTACTATGTGTTGAAAGCCATCGATTATTCTCTCAATTTATCTGCTAAATCGGGTGAAATTACTGCTACTGCGACTGGTAACCCCGATTTGGTAATGCATTTGCCATTTGATGGCAACACGAAAGACAGCACACAGCATTTCAACCACAGCGCTGTTTTTGGTAATGTTGCCTACCTTGCAGGAAAGGCCGGGGCCAACAGCTTATTTATCAGCAGCTTTAATGCATTTGTTCAATTGCCCGCAACAGTAGCAAATCATCAGGAAATTACCATTGCAAGCTGGGTAAACTGGCGGGGCGGTAATATGTGGCAACGCATTTTCGACTTCGGCAATGGCGAAAATGAGTATATGTTCCTCACTCCCCGGGCCGACGATGGCAGGCTGAGATTCTCTATCAGAAACGGCGGAGCAGAACAAAGGTTAGTTGGCACGGCCATACTTCCTTCGCTGCAATGGTCGCATGTGGCAGTAACCCTTGCGCCAGGCAAAGCCTGCTTGTATGTCAACGGTGCATTGGTAAGCGAATCCAGTGCAATTACTATCAGTCCGCTCGATTTTAAACCTGCCCTCAACTATATCGGCAGAAGCCAGTTCAGCGATCCGCTTCTTAATGCCTATATCGACGATTTCAGAATTTACAACCATGCACTTCCTGCAACCGAAATTGGACGACTGGCCGGAGTAATTTCAAGCGTTGATGAACTAAACAGCAATGGAAATGTGATGAATATTAAACCCATACCTGCACGTGATCAATTATTTGTTGAGTACAGCGGCGACCCCTCACTTCGCACCACCCTCAGTGTATTAAACATCAGTGGTAAAACCCTTTTCAGCACCGAAATGCCCGGGGCTTTCGACCAAAGCATCGACATCTCGCAGCTTTCACCAGGCGTTTATCTGTTGAAACTTCAAAACAGCAACGACAATCTGGTACAACGATTTGTAGTCAGGTAGTGAGATTTCTGAGTACCCTGTCGGCTGCCAGCTTGCCTGTAACCACCGACATGGGGAAACCGGCAGGACTGTAGGTCCATTGTCCGGCCTGCGAAACTGATGGAATAATTGTTTCGACCGATATGTTGACCTGCAGCATCTTATTCACAGCCGGAACAAAGGGATTTGTGAATGCCCAGCCCGTGATGGCACCCTCTGTGTTGCCAGTCAGTTTTTGTATGGTGAGGGGCGACGATGAGAACTGCAACGATATCTTCGATTTAAATCCCGGAAAAATGCTTCCCTCTAAAGCATCGATAATGCAATTTTCAATAAACGGCTTCATAATGTTTGTCCAACCGGCTTCATCCATTTTCTTCGACAAGGCATAATCGAAAAACAGACTGATAACCACACCCGTCTTGCCTGCAGGGGCCAGATCGGGGTCGCGCAATACAGGAATCGCAACCTCAAAAGTATTCAGATAAATATAATCCCGGATATATTGCTTAACCTGTTCGCGCGTTTTTTCTTCATCAACCAAAGGAAATGACATCGACAAAAATGCGTCCGCTGTTGATTTATCGACTGTTGATAAACCACGCTTGTCGGGAGTGTAGAAAAAATGCCCGGTACAAATGCGTTCAAAGTATTCTTTTGGCTCATCTACAGTAAGATAGACTGTAAAAATGGAATCGCTGCCTTTCAGGGGTTTAAGAGAAACCTGCTTTTGTTTGATTAGTCCGGCTAATTGTTCGTTTTTCAACAAATCAGTATCGATACAATTATACAGATGTTTCGTATCCCCGGCCCAGACCAGCTCATCATAACTGGCGACATTACCTTCGCTGTCGGTTACAGTTTTAGCTTCAGGATTAATTTCAGCAATCAGCGTTTCTGTTTTAATTACAGCTCCGTGTTTCACAATAAACTCAATCAGTTTGTTAATCACAGTAGCAGTTCCGCCTTTGGGATAATGATAATCGAGATAGAGACTGAAATAGCTGAGTGCAAAGAAAGTAGGTGTTTTTTGAAAAAAATGCTGGGCAATAATATCAATCAAAGCCTGATTGTTGGTGAATCGCTTCAAATATTCATCAGCAGGTTCGTTCAGCTTATTAATTTTTCCGATAATAAACAGGAACTTAAACAGCCAGGGAAGCATCACCTTGAGGATATATTTCCGGTCTTTTTTGAAATCGAGAAAAGCAGGATTATCGATGGCATAAAGCACATCCATGTACTTCATTATCTTTCTGATTTCTTTGATGATAGCCTCAATATCCTTTTTATTTTGAGGATATTGCTCTTTCAGAAAAAGCTCATAATCCTCAATTGCCGATTTGTCGGTAACAATCATCACCGAATCAGCAATACCGATCGAAATCGGGCTTTTCATGAATTCGATGTCGATGCCTAACTGCCGGAGCATCGGAAACACAACGCCCGAATTCTCGATAGAGCGCAGTCCGCCATCGAAATAAACCTGATCACGTTCGAAGGTTTGCACCAAACCTCCCAACTTCGCTTGTTGTTCAAACAAAACAACTGATTTTCCGGCTTTAGCCAGATATGCAGCCGCTGTGAGGCCGGCTATTCCTCCACCAACAATAACAGCATCATATTTCATCGCATCAAATGTTTAATCAGCCGAATTTCTTAACCAGAAAACGGCGGTACATTTTATTAAACTTCGGAATATTATTGAAAATATCGCCCCACAAATCGTAGTAGTCGCGTTGTTGGACAATAAGTCCGGCCTCATTCAACACAATTTTGGTAGCGCCATACATCGGAGTATCAGGGTATTTCTTAAACATCATGGTCATAACCCAATCGAAAACAATGACATTGTCATTTTGGGCTACCGAAACAATTTCCATCCTTAATTTGGTAGTACGTTGGGTTAAACGCTGGCACATGGCCACAAATTCCTGCTTGCCTTCAATGCGCTGTATCGTATCCTGAAAAACGATTTGCTCGTCGTAATACGGAAAAATGTGCGACCAATCAGGTTTTCCTTCGGTATTGTAGGTACGGGTCCACATTTCCCTGATAGTATCGATGCTGATTTTGGGAGTTTCTGTCATATTTCTTTGCTGATGAATTGATTAGTTGGATTAACAATGCAAAACTACAGTATTTAGTTCAGAATATAACCAGGTTTTGTTCTGATTGCTATAGAATTAGTGATGTTAAGTAGCGTTTTTTTGTAATTTGGCGGCAGAAACGCCCCGGATTCAAAAGCAGAATAGCCATAACCCTCTTTTGGAATACCCAAAAAGTTGAGATCAATCTTTTTGTTTCTGTTCTCATCATGAAAATACCGGAATCCGAATTTCCCCGGACCCGGCAAATCGAACACGAAAACACATTTTCCATCCGTAATATTCTGCGTTAATCCTTTCAGCGGTTCGCCCTTTTCATTAATCAACTCGATAGACACCACACCCTGGTTGTTGCGCAGTTCGTGCACCTCAACTGTAAGTTTAATTTGCGAATACGACATCGCAATAAAACTTGTGAGGAAGATGGGGAGAAGTAAAAGTTTCCTGGTAATCATTTTATAAACATTTTTATCGCTTGTAAAAGTATAAAAAATGTCCGGAGATTATATAATCCGGATGATAAGTAACAGGAAGAAAATAATGTCATATTTTAAATTTCAGGAAGATATAAAATACAGGCAGGAAGAAATTCACATTCCATTCTTCCTGCCCGTTTCTTCAATTTAAGATAAGCATTACCTTTCAATCACTGCTTTTTGTCGAACCACCAGTTCGTGATTGCGGAAGAGGCAAATCATGTACATACCTGGTTGCAGTGCGGTAAGCTTGAGTTCGCGCTCAACAACCGGCATGCTGCGTTCCACTGCTCCGGTGAGGGAGTAAA
This sequence comes from uncultured Paludibacter sp., assembly GCA_964350125.1. Classification (GTDB taxonomy): domain Bacteria; phylum Bacteroidota; class Bacteroidia; order Bacteroidales; family Paludibacteraceae; genus Paludibacter. Next base: position 51,844 of record CAYGJI010000007.1, read on the forward strand.
CCACAATGCGGCTGTGTTGTAAATCCTGTTCGGGCAGATTGAGTACCACGATGATACCCTGATCTTGTCGCGAAGGATTCGGATAGAGATGCATACCCGGATTACTGTCGTCCCACAAATCAGCAGTACCTGTGTAGTCTTTGATGATAAACTCAGCTTCGATGATTAAGTCCTTGTTTACCGTGAGCGTAAGCACCGGAAGTGTTTCGCTCATCTCTCCATTGATGCGCCATCCACTGAAATTAAAACCCTTGCCGGGCAAAGCAGTGAGGTACAGTTGATCTCCGTGCACATAAATGCCAGTCTGATTTCCAGTAACCAAGCCCTGTTCGGCATTACATTTCACCTGAACACTATAACTCATCAACTCGAAATTGGCGTTGAGTGTCGTGTTTTCGGTGGGTACATGGGTAATTTCGCGTGTTCCACCCAAAGTTTGAGCACCCGAAGTCCAGTTTCGGAAACGATAGCCCTCGTTCGGGTTGGCAGTAAGTTTGATGGCCTTACCATAATCGAACTGGCGCGTTTCGGGAGTTACCGAACCACTGCCTGCCGGCAACACATTGATAGTAAGCTGCACTTTGCCATCGAGGAACTGAATCCAGCTGGCCATGCGCCCGTGTTTACCTGTGAACCCATCGGTATCGGTTATGCCTGCAGTTTGAACTGTAAGCACATAATACCCGTTTTTGGTAGTGGTACTGCTCAGGTCGAGTTCAAATTCACGATCGGTAAGCTGGGTAATAACCACAGCAGTAACATCCTGCGCCACTCCCTGACAGTTGAGTTGCAGGTCTTCAGTTGTGAAGCTGGCTACATCAACAGGCCGGTTGAACAGTACGCGGAGTTTCTGAACAGCCGCAACAGCAACATCAGATGGAGCTCCGGTGATGCTCACCACATCGACAGCGGCATCGCGACGCACTTCGAACCGGAACAGATAGCTCTCGTTAGCCTGCTTCACTTCATCGGCGAAATGAATCCTGAACTCATTGAGTGGATCTTTTCCATCGCGCAGGGTAACATCGGTTTGCCATACATTACGTATCGGGATGATTGCACCATCGCTTTCGCGCACCACTTCTATCAGCTCGAGGGCTCCGTTGCCCGGGTCGGCCATATTGGCATAGGTCCAGCCTTGTTTAGCCGGACTGATGCGGAAGCGCCTGGTAGTGGCATCGACCGCTTCGAGACTGTGCTGCGAAAGAATTCCCACTTCGGCAAAGGTGCCATCGGCAAGGTAGAGCATATCGGGATAATCGTCGCTGTCGACCACATCGTTAACTAAGAATCCGCGGAGCAGGGCATTGTCTTTGGGTACTTCAATACTTCGTATCAATTCATGAATCGACACATCGCTTACCAGACTCAGATCGGGATTACCGAAGCTGGTAACATGCGTTACTTTGGTATCGTACTCCACAAAATGACCCAACAACGAACTGCGGATGAACCACTGACCCCACGAAGCACCACCTGCCGGGATATTGCCGAAGTCGATACTGGTGATACCCATGTTTTTCGGCGCACCATTCAGTCTCGAACCGGTGATTTCGAAGGTAATCAATAAACCCTTCTCATTATCCACAATTTCGGGTTGCTTCGATGCAATTTTCACATTGGTTGCCTCTCCGGCACCTTTATTATGAATGAGGAGTGAGAATTCGGCATCGACCGAAGGTTCCACCACCTCTTTGGTCAGCGGATTATCGCCCGGCACATCACGTTGCATGAAATACTTCAGCCACAAGTCGGGCGAAGGTTTCACAGTGAGCGTTACAGGGAACAAATCGCGGGTCACCACAGAGTTTGTAAACGGATCGAGGTACGACAAAGCACCTCCGAACGAATACTCTTTCGGCACTTGGGGAGCTGCATGTTTGGTAGGAATGAACAGAATCACCGCCGTTCCGGTTTCCTGCGCATTGAGTTTACCTGTTCCGTCGATTTCTGTCAGTCTTTCGAGACTTTCGGTATTAGTCTGGAACAACTGCGAACCAGCCGATTTACCTTCATCATCCGTGATCTTCAAATTCAGCTTCACTTCTTCCATGGCTTTACTTTCGTGGCCGTTGAATACCGTGAGGGTACCACGGAAAGCCTGCCTTGTAAGCGTCATGGTCTGCGAGAATTTGATGGTGATGGTGGCACAAACCGAACCCGAACTTTCGTTGTTCTTCTTTTCCCATATCTCATATTCTTTGATGAACATTTCTTCTACCGAGCTGTAACCCAGCGACTGAGCAAAGTTTATTGCAGCCAGTTTGCGGGCAGTGATGGCATTCAGCGTATCTTTATTGATAAAGTTAGCACTGCCAAAATTTTGCGCTATGGTATTGTTAACCCTTTGTACAAACTTTTCGTAGAGTGCATCGTTTATCGACGCCGGTTTCAGTGAGCGAAGTGCTGCATCAGCCGGTATCGAAACTTCATATTCCCAAATTTTATCGAAGAAGGGCGTGAGTTCACCTCCGGTAACCTTGAGCCAGGCGCTATCCCCAAAAATTTCGAGCATATGATCCTGACCGGCATTCGAAGCATTGTACACATGGATCAGCACCTGACGGAAATGCTCGGTAAAAGCCGGGAATTCAGCCTGTTGCTTTGCAAATAATCCGGGCGCATTGCTCAAACCGAAATCGCCGGGTTTGCAAGGTTCGATGATTGGCTTGAGACATTCTTCGTACAAATCCTTATATCCCAGGATTACATCCACATATGGAATACTTTTAACCAAACCTTCGATCAGACATTTAAATTCTCTGAAGAAGAATACATCTTTGGCGCAAAGCACTTTCTCGGTTATATTGAGAATCTTTTCGATAAACGGAACCCTTTTGAGGAAACATTTGGCCATTTTCCAGGTAAATGAATTCTGACATGGTTCACAATCTTCGACCCTGATGGTGGGTGTGTAATCGTTGGAAGAAGGAGGTATGTAACCACCTCCGCCCGGGCCTCCGGGGCCACCCGGACCATAATCGGGAGTCCAGCCGGTATAAGTTGTGGTACCGAAACACCATTTCCCAAGATTAATTTTCTGCGGATACTGATGCCACTTGCGATCGAGTCCGCAATCCCAGAAATAAATTACGATGATGTAATCTTCGCAAGGATCCTTGCCGGCAGCACCCACTCTTCGCGGCGCATTGTCGGGATTCGGGTTACCCACTTTGGTCAGTGTTACCGGAATAAGCACCGATTCCTGTGGTTTAAGGTCGATAACATTGAAAAGCGGTTCGAAAGTGAAGGCTGAAAAATGCTTCGGCATGGTTACTTCCACATCCTTTGCAGTAATCAAACCTTTGTTGGTGAGCACAATATTAAAGATAACCGATTCGCCCACAAGCATTTTTTCTGTGTCAATTTCGCGTGGGAAACTCATTTCCACCACCGGAGTCGGCACGTTGGTTTCGAACTTCACTGTTGTTTCAATGTTGTATTCGTCTTCCACTTCGGTTTCCACCACATCCCAGCTGATGGTAATCGACTGGAAGCTCAGGTTCACAACCTGTTTGGTAATTTTGCCCGGATCAACCAGCACATTATTGGCATAACCATCGTGTTTCGGAGCAGTAACTTCGAGGTAATAATACCCTTCCTTCAGATTTTCGACCGTAAACAAGCCGGCTGCATTGGTTACACCCTGATGAAGTAAAACTTTGGTATGCGGATGTCGCACTTTCACGGTTGCACCGGCTACATGCGGAGCTTCGCTGGTGTAGTAGGTATATTCGTTGCATACATCCACAACCAGAGTGCCTGTCGATTCCGAAACAGTTTCGATATTGAAAGGCAATGAGAAGCCGGAGCCATTCTGACAATTTACGCCGATATTACCAGTAACAGGAACATTCACAGCCATATCGTTACCCGGAGCAAATTGGAGAATAACATTGGTACTTTCGCCGAATTTAAGCGACGGTAAAGTTACCGGAGTGAGCATCGAAAGCCAGGCTGTTTTGGGAATAGCCACTGTAATGGGTCCGCTATCGCCCGTTCCCTGATTGGTCACTTTAAACTCAAACTGCCGAGTAGCACCCTTGGTCATGGTTGTTTGAATATTGCTGATGTCCGACTTCAGTGTTGCCCTCGGATTCCGACAGAAATAATAAATCAGCATATCGAGCACAGCCCCGTTGGCCGATTTCAACTCTATATTGATTTTTTCATATTCCTGTACCGGTGTGGCTATTGTACTGTTGAGTGTTGCCTTCACTTTGATTTTTTGTCCGCCCGAAAGATCAGTTATCGGACCGAAAGTCATGGTGAGTCCACTGTGCTCAGTTACCATGCGGGCAGTTATTCCTGTCAGTGCGGTGGTACCCGGATTCATTATTTCAATTTCGAAACTCTGAGGAATACCGGTGAGCACTTCCCAGATGACATGTCCGCTTGTTGTGCGTCTCAGACCCAGCACTTCGAAACTGATTTTTTCGGTAGTCAGTCCTTCGCCCGGATAACAGGCACCTGCTGTAAATCGTCCCATCTGCGCCGGAGAGGGCGTAAAACTAAAGCTGAAATTGCCCTGAGCATCGGTGGTGGCCGACATAGTTTGCCGGTTGCCGCTGTTGATCATGTAAATTTCGACCGGCACATCAGGAACACCGTTGCCATTGCTGAGAGTTGCTTTTCCGCTGAAAGTAACCTTTTCGCCCGATTGATATACATATTTATCTGTTTGCAAAAGAACGCTGTACTTTGGCAGCAGGGTTATCATCCGGCCTTCCGACACATTATTCAGGAAGCTGAGTTCTTTTTGTGTTTGTTCGCCATTTACTTCGGCCAACAGATATTGCACACCCGTAACATCCGGAAGTTTGAATTTGATTGTCATGCTGTCCGACTGATTCGGTTGGATGATTTTTCGGGTATTCGCATGAATCAGCAGTTTTTCGCTGCCGTTCTTTCTGTTTTGTGCATTCAGAAACAAGTCCACTCCCCTACCTGCATTCAAAGGTGCCACACCGATATTGGAGATGTTCACCCTGACGGTTAGCGAATCAAGTGTTTCGGGTTTATCATTGGAAACAGTCATGATGCTGATAACCGCATCGGCCAGTGTTTGATCCGAAATCATTGCCCAGCAGAAACCACGCGTAAACCCATCGGTAGTTACAGTGAAAGTCACCGTTTGGTCTCCTTCGGAAATCAAATCCGACTTCACCGAAACCGGAGTACTTACCGAAGCACTTCCTGCCGGAATAGTCAGATTCCGCTGATATTCGAGTTTCGATTCCTTATCGCTTGTTATTGTAATGGCCATGGCCTGAACGGGAGGTGTATTGCGGGTAACAGTCAGCACCGTGGCATTGACTTTTCCCTCGGGCAGCATGGTTTGCGATGTGGTAATTTTGAGCGCCGGCCCATCATCGTCGAGTACTGTGATTTGTTGTTGCACAATACCCGCTCCTGTACCGGTCATGCTGCAATTACAGGCCGACATATACACAGCAGCAGTAATATCGAAAGTGCGTGTACCATCTACAATGGCGTTATCCACTACACCGATACTGAATTTCTTTTCGCGCACCCCTTTTTCGAGCGACACAATATTCTGTGAATAGAACAGGGTTCCTCCCGAATTATCCATCAGCTTCACATTGAGCACATTGTCGGTGCTCCCTTCGCGGCGGATAGTTCCTATCGAAGCCTGATAACCCGACGATTCGCTGACAGTTGCCGGAGCAAGCGTCATAGAAATCACGGGCACATCATCATCATCGAGAATCACACTGGCTCTGCCTTTGGCAAAACCAACAACATCGGCCGAGAAACCGGCTTCGATGGTGGGAGCCGGAAGCTGGTCGTTGATAACCGACACCGGAATTTGCACAGAAGCTTCGCCCGAAGGAATGATTACCGTGGTTGGATAATCGAAACGTTTGGGGTAATCGCAGGCGATACTAACCCGCAAAGCAATCCCGCTAACCAGTTCGCGGGTGAGAGTCAGACTGAACTGGTCGCCTTCCTTCAGTTGTTGTTTGGAGGCGACAAGCGTCAGTTTGGGGATTTCATCATCGATAATCACGAGGCGGTCGGTGGCATTCGGATAACCCACTCCGGCGACCGTGATATTGAACAATGTATCAGTATTCAGCACCTGATTATTGATGCTGCGAACATAGAACACTGTACCGGAACTACCGGCATTGATGATTATTTCGTTGGGGCATTCGATGCGTCCCGGCTTATCCACCGAAACAGCAAAAGCTTGTCCGGCTGCGCGACTGCCACTGCGGGTGAGTTGCGCCTGAATCCAGTATCCATCGTTTTCATAAATGCGGTTGCGGTTGAGTTTGAGGGTTAACATGCGGCTCACATTCAGTTGCTGTGCCGACAAAGCAGTATTATTCTGCTGAGCAGATGGCAACTCTCCGGTTTTTGCATTGGGAATGATGCGCACCTGCACATTTACGGGGCCATCGATTCCGGGCGCCTGCGCAAGCAGAAATTCGGTTTGACGGAGCATAAATTCTCCTACACCCAGCAACTGATTCTGGAACACCGTACCCAGCGAAGCTGTTTCGCCGTTGGGAGCTACCAGCGTTACCTGTTCGCTCCAACCCGTAGCCGTGCTCAGATTGCCTGTATTACTCACTTTCCAGCTGATGGTGATTTTATCACCCGGTGAAGCTTGCTGCGTCGAAAGGCTGACATTATCGACCACCAGATCGGGGCGCGGTTTTACAATGATTTCGATGGCTCCGGGAGTCGATGATGTCAGGATGTTTTGTCCGGTGCGGCTGCTGAGTATCTGTTGTGTGAACACAAAAGGATGCATGGTACCGTCGGTGCAGGTGTCGGGCACCAGCACCGGGATATGCAGCAGCACGCCGGTATTTCCGCGCAGAGGGGTATTGTTGGCCGAGAAAACAACGAAAAGAAACTCGTTGTTTGCAAGCTTTTTCACCGAAACGGTGTGGTTGGCTTTGCGGTCGGTGAGTTCAATGCGGGTGGTATCCGACAGCGAAAAGCCGGCGGGAAAGCGCAGCGTAAACTGCACTGCCACAAGTTCCTGGTCGTTGTTGAGGTACACCGGCACACCGGCTTCACTGCCCGCGCCGGCTTGTACCACCGGCATGGTCAGTTTATTTTCGATCTGCGCTGTTAGACCTGAGAAAAGGAAAACCTGACAGGCCATCAGCAACAGTATTTTATGGATTGTTCTCATGATTTTCCTATTTTGAAATGATTAGTCTGATGGTTTGTTCGGTTTCGCTATTGCTTGCACGTAAGAGGTAAACACCTTCGGGCAGGTTTCCGGTTTTGAGGCGGTATTTACCCTGATCGTACTGTGGCTGAGCATATTGTTCAACCAGCATTCCCTGCATGTTGTACAGGCTGAAGCTGCTGATGTTACCCTGAGCATGAACAATAAGCTCACCCTGCAGATACGCAGCCGAGAGCACTCCGAACTGCAATGCGCCTGTACCGGCAGGTGCCTGTACGATGCGTATCGGGAGGTGGGTGGCCTGCCGGTCGGAGGCGCTAACCGCCACAATTTCGGGCGCGGGGGCTGTAACTTCGAGCAGTGGGTTGACACCGGCGCTCAGTGAGCTTCCATCGGGCGAGAAAACAATGAGGCGAACCCCACCGGGCCTGTTGGTTGCAACCATCTGGAAACGGTTGTTGTTGAGCATCATTCTCAGCTGATTGGCTTTCACGTTTTTCAACAGGATGTCGAGTGCCGCCACTTCATCTGCATTCTCCAGCATCAGCATGGCACCTTCGAATGTGAGTGTATTGCGAATTTCGCCTGCAGGCACTTTGGCCGGCGCACCGCCGGGCTGAGTTTGTCCGTCATCAGCCAGGATGATATTGATGGTTGCCACAATATCCTGAACGGTCATCAGATTATCAGTATAGGTATCGGCTGCACTGAAGTTGTAGGGCTTCGGATTTTCGCGCAACACATGGTTGAGTGTGTGCTGCACATCGAGCACATCCACCTGCTGATCCACATTGGCATCGCCGCGGGCGAATACCACCATCAGCGGCATCCACGAACCGTAACCCACTCCGTTGCCCTGATGCATTTTAAGCATAGTGCCCGAAGGGATATTCCATCCTTCGGCGGCATACCATTGCATCCGGTAAACTCCGTTGTTAAACCAGATATGAGCTACATGCCTGTTTTGGTCGTATAAATTGAGTCCGGGCCTGTAACTGAAGTCTCTCAGATCGTGGTTATAAGCCATCACCGATGGGAGTCTGACTTCGGGAGTTACCGATAGAATCAGGGTATCGCCGGGCAGTTCAATATAGTTCAGACCAAGCTCCCGGATACCGGCAGGCAAAGCTTTGTTCAATGACAATATTCCGTTTTCAGAAAGATTAAGATGATAAAGCACTTTAAACTTCGCTGCAAAAGCAGAAATTTCACCTGTGAGTTTGTTTTTTCTCAGATTAATTCGCTGCAAACTATCGGCAAGCACCACAGCGGTATCGGCAAAAACAGCCAGATTGCCGGTCAGACTGTTATCTTCGAGATTCAGCACCCTGAGTTCGGGCAAGCGGAAAAGACCCGCAGGCAATTTACCGGTGATGCCATTGTATCCCAAATCTATTTCCCTGACACGACCGCGGAAAAACTTAACTCCCGGCCAGTTCGAAGCAATCAGTACCCGCGAAGATGTTCTCCATTTGCGGTTCCAGTAACTTCCGGCATTCGTACGGTAAAAATCAGTCAGGATGTTATAGTCGTTTTCATCAATCTGCGGCTGAATAATATTGATTGCGTTGCTTACCAGCACATTATTACCTTCATTGCTTTCAAGCACATGATTCTGAGCATCGAGCCGGAACACAAAGCGTGTATAAACGATGGTATCCGCAGGAAGTACAACATCAAACTCAATGCTGATGGTGCTGTCGGTCTCGATGGTCATCCAGTTGCTCTGCTGCTTTAAAAGATACAAACCTTCGAGCGCTTCTTTGCGTGCCAGCAACAGTTCATTTACCATCCACATGCTGCCCGGATTGCCACCATTGTTGCGGATATTTACGCGCACTTTGAGCGGATCTCCGGCATACAATTCAGCGGGATAAATAAGCGAAACAGCCTGCAAATCGGGCAAGGTACGTATTCTGAACGTATCGGTGGCACTTTCGATTGCATTACAATTGCTGCGCGCCACTACTTTCCAGAGATAGGTTTTGCCGTATTTACAATAGGAGCTGTTGTTCACCGTATTTTTAGTCAATCCGGCAAGCAACGGAGTCTGATTCATGCTTGTACCAAGCTCCCAAACATACAGGTCGTACACCGCATTATTCAGAGCTCCCCAACTGAAACGCACATCCACTGTTTGTTGCAAAGCACCGCCGCGGGGACTCATATTTCCGATTTGTCCCTTCAGCAAAACTTGCACATCAAACCTGAAAGTTGAGATGCGATAGGCCCGACCGTTACCAAAATCTCCAAAAATTTCATAGCTAATCTGATCGTTGACCGTAGAATCGTTCAGGATGATCATTGCAGGGATATTACCCGTACCTTCTGAAATAAATCCCGTGCTCCGGCCCTGATATTCATCCTGCACCTTCCATCTGAAGGGCAGTGTTGCGCTGATTAAGCCTAAATCAACAGGAATGGTTGCAGTGCCACTGCAGGCCGATTGCTGCTTCATACTGTTTAGCATGTTCAAATGGAGGTTTTTACCCAGCAGAGTGAGCGACACATCGTTCATTTCTGTACGGCTCCACAAATAACGCAGATATTCGACAT
>CAYGJI010000008.1:0-57987 GCA_964350125.1 uncultured Paludibacter sp.
ATTTCAAAATAGCTATCAAAAATTACGACATTTTTTTCTTCCTATTACTTAAAGTGTCTGCATATCAAAAAAAAAGATAAAAAATGGGAAGAGGAAAGAAAGCACATCCGATATTGGAAAATGTACTGATAACCGGCATTGCAGCAGAGGGTAAAGCCATTGCAAGAGTTAATGAAAAGGTGGTTTTTGTACCTCATGTAATTCCCGGCGACAGGGTCGATTTGCAGGTTACCAAAAAGAAAAGTGCCTATCTTGAGGCCCGTGCGGTTCGTTTTCATGAGTATTCGACCGACAGGGTACCGGCAGTTTGCGAACACTTTGGAATTTGTGGCGGATGTAAGTGGCAGGTTTTGCCCTACAACATGCAACTGCAACACAAACAACAGGAGGTTGTTAGCAATCTCACACGAATCGGGAAAGTGGAACTTCCACCCATCTCCCCCATCATTGGCTCGGAAAGAACAGAATTTTACCGCAATAAACTCGAATTTACCTTTTCGAACCGCCGCTGGTTTACAAACGATGAAATGAATGCTGAAGAGAAGCCAGAAATGAATGGTGTTGGGTTTCACATTCCCGGGATGTTCGACAAGGTACTCGACATTCATAAGTGCTGGCTTCAGAATGAAATTTCTAACCAACTCAGAAACGAAATCAGGGCCTATGCGTTGAAAAACGACTTGCCTTTCTTTGACCTCAGAAATCAGCATGGCTTTTTACGCACCATGATTATTCGCACCACATCGACTGGTGAACTAATGCTGATTGTAGTTTTTTTCGAAGAAAGGGAACAGGAAAGAATTGATTTACTCAACCATATTGCAGCAAAATTCCCGGAGATTACTTCGCTGCTATATATCATCAATAGAAAAGCTAACGATACGATTACCGACCGGGAAGTCATGGTTTTTAAAGGCGATGATGCCATATACGAATCCATGGAGGGCCTTCGCTTTAAAATCGGACCAAAAAGTTTTTATCAAACCAACTCGGAACAAGCCTATAAGTTGTATAAGGTGACCCGTGACTTCGCACAACTATCGGGCAATGAACTGGTGTATGATTTATACACAGGAACCGGCACCATTGCCAATTTTGTGGCGCATCAGGCCAGACAGGTCATTGGCATTGAATATGTGCCTGAAGCTATCGAAGATGCAAAATACAATTCGGCTCTGAACAAAATTAACAATACGTTGTTTTACGCAGGTGACATGAAGGATTTGCTACGTCAGGATTTTATATTGGAACACGGAAAACCTGATGTAATTATTACCGACCCACCACGTACAGGCATGCATGGCGACGTAATTCAGGCAATTCTTTATGCTGCACCCAAACGCATTGTGTATGTAAGCTGCAACCCGGCAACTCAGGCCCGTGACCTGAACCTGCTCGATGAGGCTTACAAAGTTACAGCAGTTCAGCCGGTTGATATGTTTCCTCATACGCACCACGTAGAAAATGTAGTGCTGCTTGACAAAAGGAAATAAGACCCCACCCCTGCCCAAACAGTACGCAATGTGTCAAAATTGTCATTTTGCGTAATGGTTCAGAACATCATCATTATCATAATACTGGTTTTTACGGTCGGATATATCGTATATTCGGTTTATAAATCGTTGTCGGAGAAAAACAAGTCGACCTGCGACGATTGTTCGGGTTGTGATGTGAAAAAGGAGATGTTGAAAAACGTCAAAAATCAATCACTACCACGTGATTTCCAGTGTGACAGTCATAGTCCGAAAAAGTGAAAAATGAAAAATTATTCACTAAATATTGGATTTTTAGAATTAAAACTCTACTTTTGAAGCAACTGAATTCATTCCCGAATGACAATATTTCTTAATTTCCCTGCAATTTCAAAATTTATAATACATGAAGATACACGAATATCAGGCTAAAGAAATTTTTTCGCGTTACTCGATTCCTGTTACCCGCGAAAAAGTGTGTTACAATAAGGTAGAAGTCCTCGCTGCAGCATCTGAGCTCGGAATGCCGGTAGTTGTAAAGGCGCAGGTGTTGGTAGGTGGTCGCGGCAAAGCCGGCGGTGTTAAACTTGCCCGTTCCGTAATGGAAGCCGGAGAAGCTGCCGACAAAATTCTCGGTATGGATATTAAAGGTTGTACTGTAGAGAAAGTGCTTGTTGCTGAAGGAGTTAGATTTAACTCTGAATATTATGTCGGGCTTACCATCGACCGCAACTCCAAGTCGGTCATTTTTATGGCAAGTGCCGAAGGTGGGGTTGAAATTGAAGAAGTGGCCAAAGACAATCCGGATGCAATACACAAATTTGTAATCGACCCTGATCTCGGCATGAGTTCATTTGTAGCCCGCAAAATTGCATTCAGTCTTTTCAGCGACATGAATCTGGTAAAACAGGCTGTTGACATGTTCCGCAAATTATATCAGATTTTTATCGACACCGATGCTTCTTTAGTTGAAATTAATCCGCTGGTTGTAACCGATGCCGGACAATTGCTTGCGTTGGATGGAAAGATGAATTTCGACGACAATGCCCTTTACCGTCAGCCTGCAATTGAAGCACTGAACGAACCCGACGAAGATGAGAAGAAAGAGCTTGAAGCTAAAGAAAAGGGACTCACTTACATCAGACTTGATGGAAATATTGGTTGTATGGTGAATGGTGCAGGGCTAGCTATGGCTACGATGGACGTAATCAAATATTTTGGCGGAAATCCGGCTAACTTCCTCGATATCGGAGGTAGTTCCAATCCGCAAAAAGTAATTGATGCGATGGACCTGCTGCTGTCTGATAACAATGTAAAAGTGATTATGATTAATATCTTCGGTGGTATCACCCGTTGCGATGATGTTGCCAAAGGATTGATTACCGCACTGGATATCATGAAACCCGACATCCCCATTGTAATCCGGCTATCGGGCACCAATGCCGAAGAAGGTCTCCGGATTATCGGCGAGAGAAATCTGCCAACTGTAAAATCGCTCAGCGAAGCTGCTCAGGAAGCAATCCGGCTGGCTAACAGCAGATAAATCATTCATTAACAACAAAAAGAATCAATGACATGAGCATATTAATCAACAAAAACACCAAACTGGTTGTGCAGGGAATTACCGGTCGTGATGGAAGTTTTCACACAAAAAAAATGTATGATTACGGAACAAACATCGTTGCAGGTGTATCGCCCGGAAAAGGAGGTCAAACAGTGCTCGATATTCCAGTGTTCAACACTGTTGAAGAAGCTGTAAAAGTAACAGGAGCTAATGCATCGGTTATTTTCATTCCGGCACCTCTGGCTGGGGATGCCATCCTCGAAGCTGCTGATGCAGGTGTGGAGCTGATTGTTTGTATTTCGGAAGGAATTCCAACCCTCGATATGGTAAAAGCAACCAATTATCTGAAAAAGAAAGGCGTAAAACTGATTGGCGCCAATTGTCCCGGACTGATTACTCCCGGAGAATCGATGATTGGCATCCTTCCTGTAAATATTTTTCTGCCCGGGAAAATTGGTTTGATTAGTCGTAGCGGCACACTAACCTATCTGATGGTGAATTTACTGACCGATGCCGGCATGGGACAAAGCACCTGTGTGGGTATTGGCGGCGATCCGGTTGCGGGACTTTACTATCAGGAATTATTACAAATGTTCCAGGATGACCCTGATACAGAAGCGATTGTACTGATTGGTGAAATTGGAGGCGATGCTGAAGAGAGAGCAGCTCAGTATATCAAAGACCATGTAACCAAACCCGTAGTGGCCTTTATAGCCGGACAATCGGCTCCCCCGGGAAAACGTATGGGACATGCAGGAGCAATCATTTCGAGTGGAACCGGCACTGCAGCTGAAAAAATTGCTGCATTTGAAGCAGTGGGTGTTCCGGTTGCACGCCGACCGGTTGAAATTCCGAAATTGCTGAAAGAGCTGATGGAAAAACGCAAATGAATTTATACATAAAACCCTGACAGTCAAATGTCAGGGTTTATTATTTAAAAGCAGCAAGCGTACATGCTACAACACCGGCAGTCTCTGTTCGTAATCGCGATGAACCCAGCGAAACAGCTTTAAATCCTTTTGCTAATGAATCCTTTACTTCTGATTCGCTGAAATCACCCTCGGGACCAATCAATATCAAAATATCATCGTAAGTCTGAATCAAAGAACTGAATTCATGCTTTTCGTTGTCGTAGCAATGAGCGATGAAACAGGCCGACTGATCATGATTTTGCTTTAAGAAGTCAGCAAAGCTGATGGTCTCATTCAGTTTAGGAACATAAGCTTTCAGTGATTGCTTGGAGGCTGAGACAATGATTTTCTCAATTCTTTCAGTTTTCAGCACTTTTCGCTCAGAAAAACGACAAATCAGCGGTGTTATCTCATCAATTCCGACTTCAACAGCTTTCTCTACAAACCATTCGAAGCGGTCGATGTTTTTGGTAGGAGCAATGGCAATATGCAGTTTGTAATTCCTTTTACCGTATGCAGAGATACTTTCAAGGATGCTAAATCCGCATTTTTGGGGATAAGGCACTGTTATTTTAGCCTGATGAAGACCACCCCTGCCATCGATGATGCTAATTTCATCACCCGATTGCAACCGAAGCACCTTCACTGCATGCTGCGATTCTTCTTCTGAAAGATAACCACGGGCAATATCTGGCTCAAAAAAAAGCTGCATAGCTTAATAAATCTCTTTTTTAGCTGCGAGAAGCGTGTTTTTCAGTAAAGAAACAATAGTCATGGGCCCCACACCACCCGGCACCGGAGTAATATAAGAACATTTTGGAGCAACAGCTTCAAAATCAACATCTCCCTTTAACCGGAATCCCGATTTGGTATCCGCAGCAGGAACGCGGGTTGTTCCCACATCAATTACCACAGCGCCTTCCTTCACCATATCTTCTTTGAGAAATTCGGGAGATCCCAAAGCAGCAATGATGATATCGGCCTGCATACAAACATCTTTTAAATTGCGGGTACGACTGTGACAAACAGTTACTGTAGCATCGCCGGGATAGGATTTCTGCATCAGCAGTGAAGCTACCGGCTTTCCAACAATATTGGAACGACCAATCACCACACAGTTCTTTCCGGCGGTAGGAATATTATAACGTCGAAGCAATTCAATAATTCCGGAGGGAGTGGCTGAAACGAAGCAGGGCAATCCTATCGACATACGACCTACATTGACAGGATGGAAACCATCCACATCCTTGCGATAATCAATTGCTTCAATCACTTTTTGTTCATTAATATGCTTTGGAAGAGGCAATTGCACAATGAATCCGTCAACATCATCATCATCATTCAATTCCTGAATCTTATCCAGCAGTTCCGCTTCGGTAACCTCCTCATTCAACGCAATTCTGGTTGAGGTAAAACCAACCTGTTCGCACGATTTTACCTTATGAGCCACATAAGTTTCGCTACCACCATCATGCCCCACAATAATCACTGCCAGATGCGGACGTTTCAAGCCGGCTGCAATCATGTTTTTCACTTCTTCTGCGATTTCCGATTTCACAGCATCTGAGATGGCTTTGCCGTCGATAAGATTGTACATTGATAACTGATTTTATATTGTATATTAGCACATTGGCACATTACCTTTTCTTCCCGGCTTTCATTTTTTGCTGCATGGTAGCCATGCGCATCATTTTTCCGGTTTGCTCGAACTGTTTGAGCAAACGATTAATTTCAACAATGGTTGTTCCGCTTCCCCTGGCGATGCGGTTTTTCCTACTACCATTCAGCGACGAAGGGTTGGCTCTTTCGAAGGGAGTCATCGAATGGATGATGGCTTCAATTCCTTTGAAAGCATTGTCATCGATATCAACATCTTTCAAAGCCTTTCCCATTCCGGGAATCATGCCTGCCAGGTCTTTGATATTACCCATCTTCTTGATTTGCTGTATTTGCGATAGAAAATCATCAAAATCAAACTGGTTTTTTACAATTTTCTTGTGTAATCGGCGGGCTTCCTCTTCATCATATTGCTCCTGGGCACGTTCAACCAGCGAGACAATATCACCCATTCCCAGAATTCGGTCGGCCATACGCTCAGGATGGAAAACATCGAGTGCATCCATTTTTTCGCCGGTTCCCACAAACTTGATAGGCTTATTAACTACCGAGCGAATTGAAAGGGCAGCACCACCACGGGTATCGCCATCGAGTTTGGTCAGTACTACACCATCAAAGTTTAGCCGGTCATTGAACTCTTTTGCAGTATTGACAGCATCCTGACCAGTCATTGAATCGACCACAAATAAAATTTCATGAGGTTGCACCGCCTTTTTTACAGCAGCAATCTCATTCATCATCATCTCGTCGATGGCCAAACGGCCTGCAGTATCGATAATTACAACATCATGATAATGCAGTTTGGCAAATTTAATTGCAGCCTCGGCAATTTTAACAGGATTCTTATTCTCAGGTTCTGCATACACAGGAATTTGCAACTGTTCGCCAAGCACTTTAAGTTGCTCGATAGCTGCAGGCCGATAAACGTCGCAGGCAACCAACAAGGGCCTTTTGCCACGCTTGGTTTTGAGCATATTGGCCAGTTTGCCCGAAAAAGTGGTTTTACCCGAACCCTGGAGACCCGACATTAGTATTACTGAAGGATTGCCTTTGAGGTTGATATCCTCACTTTGTCCACCCATCAATGTTGCCAGTTCATCATGTACAATCTTCACCATCAGTTGCGATGGCTTCAGCGAAGTTAACACATTCTGTCCGATGGCTTTATCCTTAACAGTATCGGTAAAAGTCCTGGCAATTTTATAATTCACGTCGGCATCGAGTAATGCCTTTCTGACATCCTTCAGGGTTTCAGCCACATTGATTTCGGTAATCCGGCCTTCCCCTTTTAGTATTTTAAACGACCGTTCGAGTCGTTCACTTAGTGATTCAAACATATTGCAATGATGTATATTCTGTTTACAAACAGGCACAAAAGTACAAAAAAATGAGCGAAAATGCAACAAGATTTAGTGCATTAGTCGGTTCTAATTGATAATGTCAGAATCGAAGCATTGCTTTCATTTCATTTCAAACAATATTCAATTTCATATGTTAGTGATAATTTCGACTGGTTTGTTCGGCAATAATTCTGATAAACCGGTTTAAAAATGTATTTTTGCATCATCATTTTTTAAAAAACTATGCGTTTGATTGAGAAATTGGGGCGCCGTTATGCCTCCAAACAAATGAACGGACAAAAACTACCTGCAGAAAAGGTAGAACATATACTTGAATCCATCAGGCTTGCTCCCACATCGATGGGCTTGCAACCTTTCACCATCTTTGTTGTAACAGATCAGTCGCTGAAAAATCAAATTTTTGAAATAGCAGCTCCCGGCCAGCCACAGATTCCCATGTCGTCGGAATTGCTGATATTTACTTGCTACAAACAGGTAACTACAGAAATACTCGACACATATTTCAAAAGAATCCGGCATAACCGCCCTATGCTTGCCGAAGAAAAAGTGCTGGCTTACCGCAACATGATGACTTTCTTGCTGAAGCAGAGTCCGGAGCAAAATTTCAATTGGGCAACTCGTCAGGCATACATTGCTTTGGGATTCGCATTGGCAACAGCCGCATATGAAGAAGTTGATTCGGTGCCTATCGAAGGTTTCAATCCTGCTGCACTCGACGAACTAATGAACTTCGCCGATCAGAATTTGGGATCGGTTTGCATGATGGCCATTGGATACCGTAATGAAGAAACCGATTACAATGCCCGTCTGCCCAAAGTAAGAAAAACCAAAGACGAGCTATTCAGGTTTCTTTGATACCCGTTTTTTACATTTTGCAAAAATAATGATTGACCATTCAGTATTTAACAATAAAAAAGTCGCTTTTCATACCCTCGGATGTAAACTGAATTTTGCAGAAACGTCGGCCATAGGTAAGAAAATGCGGGAAGAGGGCTTTACAAAAGCCAAAAGCGGAGAGCAAGCTGATGTTTGTGTTATTAACACCTGTTCAGTTACCGATGTTGCAGATCGTAAATGCAGGCAGGCAATAAGTAAAATGAATCGTTTGCACCCAAATGCAATCATGGTGGTTACGGGTTGCTTTGCACAGCTGAAGCCTGAAGAAGTTGCATCCATCAGAGGCGTTGATTTGGTATTGGGAACCAATGAGAAATTCAGCATTCTGGACTATCTGCGTGACAGAAAAAAAGAGGAACATGCTGAAGTATATCACACTTCCATCAACAAGATCAAAGATTTTAAACCCTCTTGCTCACGCGACGACCGTACCCGGTACTTCCTGAAGGTTCAGGATGGCTGCGACTATTTTTGCACCTATTGCACCATTCCACTCGCTCGTGGCAGAAGCAGGAATGCTACCATTACCGAAACAGTGGCCATGGCCCTGGATGCTGTAAACAACGGAGCCAGAGAAATTGTACTTACCGGTGTGAATATCGGCGATTTCGGGCGTAGTACAGGAGAAACATTTTTTGAACTAATTCAGGCACTGGACCAAATTGAAGGTGAAGTCCGATTCAGAATTTCATCCATTGAACCCAACCTGCTTAGCAGCGAAATGATTGCATTTGTGGCACAAAGCAGGCGGTGTATGCCTCATTTTCACATACCTTTGCAGTCGGGAAGCAATGAGGTGCTGAAACTGATGAAAAGGAAGTATAACCGGGAACTCTTTGCAGAAAGGGTGAGCACCATCCGACATCATATGCCCGATGCATTTATCGGAGTGGATGTGATTGTGGGAGTTCATGGAGAAACACCGGAACTGTTCGAAGAATCATGTGCCTTTATCGACAGTCTCGATATTTCGCAGTTGCATGTATTTACCTATTCGGAAAGAGCCGACACCAAAATGCTTGATATTGCATATCATAACCCGGTGACTGAACGAAAGAAAAGAAGTGATATTCTGCATTTGCTTTCAGAGAAGAAAACCCGGTATTTTTATCAGAAACAATTGGGAAAAGTGTGGCCGGTATTATGGGAAAGCCGTTTTCATGATGAAAGGATGGTCGGATTCAGTTCCAACTATGTTCGGGTGGAGAAACCCTACGACAAACACAGTGTTAATCAGGTAGAACTTGTGAAGCTTGGAAATTTCAATGAAGAATTCAGCGCGCTTATAGCCGTTGAGTTATAAAACAACATATATAACAAAAAAATGCTTGCAAAAAGAATTATTCCCTGTCTCGACATCAAAGATGGCAAAACTGTAAAAGGCATCAACTTTCTCGATATCAGGGATGTAGGTGATCCTGTGGAGTTAGGAGCTTTGTATGCCCAAATGGGTGCCGACGAACTGGTTTTTCTCGATATAACAGCAACCAATGAGAAACGCAAAACCCTTTCTGAGCTTGTAACCCGCATTGCCAAACACATCAACATTCCATTTACAGTCGGGGGTGGCATTTCCAGCGTTGAAGATGTTTCGGTTTTGTTATCCTGCGGTGCCGACAAAATTTCGGTAAACACCTCAGCCGTACGAAACCCTCAGCTTATCAGCGACTTATCAGCTCAGTTCGGAAGTCAGTGTGTGGTATTGGCTATCGACACCAAGTGCATTGATGGAGAATGGTTTGTGTATTTAAATGGAGGTCGCATACCAACGGATATCAAAACTGTAGAATGGGCAAAAGAGGCTGTGGCACTTGGAGCAGGAGAAATATTGCTTACTTCGATGAATAATGATGGCACGAAGGATGGTTTTGCGCTCGACATTACCCGGGCAGTTTCAGAAGCTGTCAATGTGCCTGTAATTGCAAGTGGTGGTGCAGGAAACATGCAACATTTTATTGATGTTTTTGTGGAAGGTAAAGCTGATGCAGCGTTGGCTGCCAGCATTTTTCATTATAAAGAAATCGGAATTCCCGAGCTGAAAGATTTTTTACGTAATCGGGGAATTATAATACGCTAAAAACTCAAATACGATGAGCAGAGCTTCTTTGTTCATATATATTTTAATCTTTACACTCACAGCTTGTGAGCCACAATCGCCATACCCATCAATCGTATTTACCCGGCTCGAAGATGCTCCGGTAGTTGGCAGGGCTTGCGGTAGTTCGTTCGTTATCAACGGCAAAGCTTATGTTACTTTGGGACGACGCGGTGAAATGATGGCCGATTGCAGCGATTATACCGGTCAGTCGGCCCGGGAAGTTGAATTTCCGCAACAAGCACCGCAAACCGATGCTCTTCCGGTAGGCGTATTACTCAATGATTGTCATGAGTTTGATCCGTCTACCGGAAAATGGACCCGTAAAAGCGATTTTCCCGGCGAAGCACGGGTTTTTGCTATGGCTGCTGTAGTCGGCGATAAAGCTTACATCGGCTTAGGTTACAATATGGGATGTGTTTTTAAAAACAGCTCATACCTGCATGATTTCTGGATGTATGAAGCGTCAACCGACATTTGGACACCCAGAGCTGCTTTCCCGGGTAAAGGAGTGAATGGTGTTGCTAACTTCGTTTATAATGACGAAATTTACGTTTTGCATGGTTTCGAAAATCATCAAAGTATAAAAGCTATTTGGAAATATAGTCCACAAAACGACCAATGGACCCAGGTAAGCGAATTTCCCGGATTAGGTCGTGCAAGAGCAGTTGTTGTTTCTGATGGAAGTCGCTTTTTCAGTGGTAGCGGATATTCGGGACGTAACATGAACGACTGGTGGGAGTATTTCCCACAGACTAACACATGGAAAGAAAGACAAAAAATGCCTGATAAAGGACGAGTTAACGCTTTGGCTTTTTCGGTTACAAATCGCTTTTTTGTTGGCACAGGAAGGTATTTTGCAGGCAGACATACGGGAGGACATCTCAAAGACGATGTAATTGAATATGATGCTTTACATGATCAATGGCGTAGCAGGGGAAACATTCCCGGTGAAGCACGCGAAAACGCTATAGCCTTTGCAATTGGTAATCGGGTTTATCTCGGTTTTGGCGAAAACGACACGGAAACATTAACTGACTTTTACAGTTTCGAACCCTGAGAAAGAAACATGAATCATCTGAAAACAGTAATTTTGTTGATTTGCTTTGTGAACGGTCTCTCAGCAGGGGCCCAACAAGAGCTACATCAGTTTCAGTTTGAATACCGCGGATTAGTTACTGCAGGTGATTATGCCCCATTCTGGCTTCAGAGTCAGCAATACGGAAAAGTTTCACCGCAGCCACTGAGCACCAGCCTGCAGGCTGACTTTTTCAAATCTTTCAACAGCTTGCAAATCAGCAAAAGTTTAGACTTTAGTTACCGCGCATCATTGCTGGCAATTGCTGCAGGAAATTCAGGCAACAAAATATTTTTTCCCGAATTGTATCTTCATGCCCGATGGTTGATCTTCAATTTGTTTGCAGGAATAAAAGAAGAAAAAAATGGTTTTATTGAAAGCGATTTATCTGTCGGAGGATTTTTGCATTCAACAAATGCCCGACCATTTCCTAAGATTACAGCAGGAATCGAACGCTTTACATCATTTCCACTTATAGGCAAAATGATCGAGTTTAAAGGAGCATTATCGCATGGATGGTTTGATGATAACATTTTTGCTCCCGGAATTATGATGCATCATAAATACCTGCATCTGCGGTTGGGAGGAAATTTACCTGTCAGGATTTATGGCGGACTCGACCACGTAGCGCAGTGGGGAGGGAAACTGCCAAATGGTACAGAGCAGAAATTCAGCATTCGCAATTTCAGTAATATTTTTCTTGGCAGATCGGGTGCGGGCAGCTCTAACCCCTTAGAACTGGCCAATTTGGAAGGAAATCATATCATATCACAGCATCTGAAAATTGAAACCAGGCTTGAAAAACTGAACGTTCAGGTTTATTGGGAAGTGCTGACTGAAGATAAGCCCATCAAACTCTTGCAATGGAACACAAGAAACCGTCGCGATGGTTTGTGGGGTGTATCCATTAAAAACGATTATTTTCAATGGATTAACAACATCACTTATGAATATTTCAACACCCTTGATCAAGGTGGAATTTGGCACGACAAAGACGGGATAGTGTATGGGGGCAGCGATAGATATCTTTATAATTACCTGTATAAAAACGGATGGAGTCATTTTGGAAGAACTGTGGGGTCACCGCTAATTTTATCGCCCTCATATAACAAAAATCAGCAAGTTGAAATCCGGTACAATGATGTAAGAACGCACCACCTTGGTATTCGTGGAAAAGCCGGTAACTGGAGTTACAAAGCCCTGGGAACCTATAGTCGCTATTTTCCAGATAACCGAACTCCTTATCATCCACATTTTTTTTGGATGATCGAAGTCAATCATCCCTTTCCGTGGATCAGGAAAGGAAGCATCAGTATCGCTTTTGGAGGAGACAAGGGCTCAATCACGGGCAACAATACCGGTATAATGTTCACTTTCAGGAAAAACGGTTTCTTATTTCAGCCATAAGCTTGCGACGTACCCGAAAATAAATAGTATAAATAATTATGGCGAGAGTCATTCCAAGTATCATTCCACCAATAATATCAAACGGATAATGGACACCGAGATAGATGCGCGAATATGCCACCATGATAGCCCACATGAATATAAAAACGGTATATACACTGTGTTTCACGATGAGTGATGTGAGTAATGCAAAACCGAAGACATTGGATGCATGGCCTGAAACAAATCCGAATTTTCCACCTACATATCCTTTTACATGATGTATCAAGCCTTCCAGTTCAGGATTATGTGACGGACGAAGGCGCTCAAAAGATGCTTTGGTTATGTTCGAAAACTGGTCGGTTAGCACCAAACATACTATTACAGTGAGAATGACCCACAGCGATTCCATTTTCCATTTTTTGATCCATCCAATGATAATTGCAAGATAAAGTGGAATCCATGTCCAGGACAGACTCACATAGTACATAAAATTGTCGAGCAAAGGATGATGCAATCCGTTAAGCGCCAGAAAGAGCGTTTTATCAATTTCAAGAATGTCGTTAATCATATTCATATAATTCCAAGGTGTTTTATTTCAAGCCAACCTACACTTCCATTACTCAATCTGATTTCGTTCCATTCGCCTAAAGTACCAACAATTTCTACTTTTGTGCCTTCATGTAACTGAAACAAGTCTGTACCACTTTTATCAGGTGACCCCTTCACCACAACAGCTCCTGAAAGGATAATTCCCTGATTGTGATTTTCGAGTTGACCCTTACGAAGTGTTGAAAATCCGACAAATGCTATACTGAAAATCAACGAAAGCAGTCCGGCATAGAAACCACCTTTGCGAAACAGTCTTGTTTTGCCAAATACAAACATCAGAAAACCTGCCAACGAAAAAACGAATAAGGGCACTGCTATGTATAACCACTGATCAGGAGTACGGAGTTTCAGGATAAAGTTGAACCATTTCCTGAGGAAAAATGTATTCTCATCTTCCAGTTTATCGATAACCCTGAGGTTTACAAACTCCAGATTATGCTGTGCATCGGCATACAAAGGTTTGAGTCGTAGCGCCCTTTCGTAGTTGAGAATGGCTAATCCGATTTCATTCGACTTGTAGTATGCATTCCCCAAATTGTAATACAATTCAGCTGAAAAACCCTCATTGAGAAGTATCTCTTCATACTTCTTTGCGGCATCCCTGTATTGCTTATCGGCGTATAGCTTATTTGCTTCTTCCCATGGGGTAGAAGCCGCAGCCCATATCATCACCACCCACATCAGACATAAAATTATTGTTACAATCCTCTTCATATGCCTCGTACTAATTTTTAATATAACCTTCGAGAATACTGATAAGATTAAGCGACTCTTCGTACAAATTTCCCATATGGTCCTCGCCTGTTGGAGGTGCAAACCTTGCAAATTCACAAATTTGCAATATATCTGTGATCTTGCGTATCTCATCCTCCGGAACATTATTCGTCAGGAGTACATCTTTTACTTTTTCTTTGCTAAGTTCTGCCATCGGGATGAGCAACTTATCGCTGAGATAAGACCAGAATGCATTCATGATTTCAGCATAGAATTCCTCCTTTTTACCCTGAAGCAGCATTTTCTGTGCATGGCGCAAACGTTTCATAGCCACTTTGTTTGCCTTTCTGGTCTTAACCATATCTTTATCGGAATTGTACTGCACATATCTGCCAAGTCCGATAAATAAAGCCAATGCAACTACTAAAGGTAATATAAAAAACAGTAGCCAAAAAACGAATTTATCCGAAACAAAGGATTCTGCCGACTGCAGATTGGTTACACCGGTATAAATATATCTTATGTCGTTTCCAAGTTGTTTAATGTCTTCCTTTCCTGAAAAATTATTCACTACGGTTTCGCCACCGGGGGTTCCGTCGGCTTTCAGTACATCAATAGTAAATACAGGAGTTCTTAATGTACGGTAACTACCATCGGCAGGGTTAAAATAGGTTGTTTCGGTGGCAGGAATTTCATATATTCCCGAATGGCGTGGAATAAACATTATCTCCACAGTTTTGTTGCCTGTAAGTCCGTTGGCCGATGTTTTAAAACTATTGGTAATCTTTGGATCGTACGCCTCAAAAGCTTCCGGAAAATCGAATTCAGGATTCTTTATCAGTTTCATATTACCGCTACCGCTGATATTCACCTTGATAGTTACAGCTTCATTTACTTTCACCTGCTCGGCAGAAACCGACGAGGTTATATTAAAATCACCTACTACACCTGTAAATGTATCAGGTTTTCCGTCTGGTAGTTTTTTTACCATAATTTTGACTGACGGCACATCAACAATCCTGGCCACATTGCTGTATGTTTCAAAGAATTCATCAAAAATGCTTCTTACCGACTGCTTTGTTTGTACCCTGATAATTGCTTCGAATTCAGCTTTATCGATTATGAGTTCACCGACCACCTGAGGATATAGTATTATTTCAAAAAGAACAGCAGTAAGGAAATTTTTTCCCTTATAGTTTTCGTATGCCAGCTGAGTATTTCCGCCTCTCTCAATCTCTTGTTTGAGAAATCCTTTGAAATCAGGCATTTCCTTGTTGCTGAATTGGACAACATCGTAGGTGGTATATAGTTTATAGGTCAGTTTAACAGCTTCCTGTTCATAGACTGATTGACGCGATAAAATAGGACGAATAAAAAGATTCTGGCTCGATATATTGCCCGCCGCCGAAGAAGTCGAGGACGACTGTTGCCGCTGTTGCTGCTGATCTCCATCTGCACCGGACCCATCATCAGCAGGCATCACCTTGATATTGAGGCCTGTAGAAGTATATTTTTCATCATTTACTAACACAGTGGCAGAAGGAATAGAAAAAGTACCGGGGCGTTGTGCCTGTAAGGTATAAGTATATGCAATAGAAACCGAAGACGACATAACACCATTAATAATCTGCGAACTATAGCTTTCAGACTTAAACGGCCCTGCCAGTATGTCAAAATTCGTAATTGCGGGGGCTTTGAAATCGGTTACCCTGGCGTTGGCTGTATATTTTATTTGAAAGGGTCGGCCCATAAATACAGTACCCGGTCCTGATGCCGTAACTTTAACTGCTTCAGTCGCAAATAGCGGATATTGCAACATCGCCAATACCAGCACTACGAAAACTTTAAACTTATCCTGCAACATAGAAGATGTTATTTTGGATGATAATTACCAGTCTTTCTCAGGTCCCTTGCGGTTAGCTTGAGGCTGTTTCATAGCCTTCTCCATGGTTTCCCGCTCTTCCTGCATCAAAGCATGCAGAATTTGCTCAGCGCGTTGTTTCGACATTTCTTCCTGCTTTTGCTGTGCCTGATCTTCCTGCTTTTGCTTTTCCTTCTGTTGAC
Source organism: uncultured Paludibacter sp. (assembly GCA_964350125.1). Taxonomy (GTDB): domain Bacteria; phylum Bacteroidota; class Bacteroidia; order Bacteroidales; family Paludibacteraceae; genus Paludibacter. The sequence goes on from CAYGJI010000008.1 coordinate 15,772, forward strand.
TCTCCTGATCCTGATTGTTTTGAGACTGAGGCTGCTTTGGTTGTTGTTGATGCTTCAGCAATTGTTGTGCAAAAGCCAGGTTGTAGCGGGTTTCATCATCGCCGGGTCGCAATTTCAGCGATTGTTTATATGCTTCAATGCTTTCTGATACTTTCTGTTGTTTCAGCAGCGCATTACCCGCATTGTGTAGTGCTGATGCCAATTTGTCATTAGATACTTTGTTATCAGGTGTTATGCGTTGAAACTGCTCAAGTGCATCGGCATACTTTTCCTGTCTGAACAACGCATTACCAAGATTAAACGCAGCCACAAAGGATTTGGGATTACGCTCCAATCCACGCCTGTATTCGACTTCTGCTTCATTAAATTTTTTAGCCTGATAGAGTTTATTCCCCTCCCTGATATAACCATATTCTTCCTGCGCAGATACAGCAAAAACAGTCAAAGTCATCAAAATCAAGAATGAGCTTTTCATTTTTTAAATTTCTCCCTTAAATCAAAAATTTTCAATCTACTGAAACGCTTATTAATTCTCTCAAATACAAAAAAGTCGATAAGCAACAAAACTAAAACAATAATTGCAAACGACTGAAATTGTTCATTATAGCTTGCAAAAGCTGTTGTTGTAATATCACTTTTGGCCAGTTTATCAAGTTCTCTGGCAATCGTACGATTGGCCGTATTGGTATTATCTACGCGTACATAAACTCCCTGTCCCTCCTCGGCAATTTGCTGACACATTTCCTCATTAAGTCTGGTGATCACCACATTACCCTCTCTGTCTTTCCAGAAACTCATGGTTCCTTCGATGGGAATGGGTGCACCTTCGGGTTTTCCCACACCAAGCACGTGCACTACAATGCCCTTATCCCTGGCCAGTTTGGCTGCTTCAACGGCATTATCTTCGTGATTTTCACCATCTGTAATCAGAATTATCACTTTTGAAGCAGTACTGTTTTGATCAAACGACCTGATACACCGATCGATGGCTGAACCAATTGCTGTTCCCTGGCGGGCAATGAGTTTTGGCGAAATTGAATTCAGAAAAAGTTTTGCTGAAACATAATCCGCTGTAATGGGTAGCTGAGTAAAAGCATCGCCGGCAAACACAACCAGGCCTACCTTATCTTCTGACATGTCGTCGATCAGTTTCGACAGTATCTGTTTCGCCTTGGAAAGTCTGTTTGGGACAACATCTTCAGCCATCATCGAATTGGAGATATCGAGAGCAATCATCACCTCGATACCTTTGCGTTTCACCTCTTCAGTTCGGGTTCCAAATTGTGGCCTGGCAAGAACAACTACAAGCAATGCTAAGGCTATCAACTGAATAACTATCTTCACTACTGGTCTAACACGCGAAACATTGGGCATGAGCACCGACAAAAGCTCAGGGTCGCCGAATTTACGCAAATTCCGGCGTTTCTGAACCTGATAAAACAGAAATATCGCTATTAATACCGGTATTATCAGCAACAAAAAAAGAAAATTCGGTTCGGCAAATCTGAACATAAATGTTTTGGCTTTTAAGTCACTTTCTTAACTCCCAGTCAATTCATCAGGGAAGTTTTTTTAAATACGCATTCCGGGTTAATATCTCGCCCACCAGCAATAAAAGAGCAGCTAAGGCAAAAACGGCAAATGCTTCATGCTTCTTACTGTATTCTCTTACACTAATTTTTGTCTTTTCCAACTTATCAATCTCCCTATAGATACTCCTCAACTTTTCTTCGTTGGTTGCTCTGAAATATTGCCCTCCCGTCATAGCGGCAATGTCCTTCATGGGTTGTTCATCAAAGGCTGATTCGATTTGCTGATATTGCTTTCCAAGTGGAGTTTGTACCGGAATATTTACCTTTCCGTAGGAACCCACACCAATAGTGTATACCCGCACTCCAAAAGTCTTTGCTAACTCTCCTGCTGAAACCGGTGCTATATCGCCCCGGTTGTTATCTCCATCGGAAAGTAAAATAACAACTTTCGATTTGGATTTACTCACCCTGAGCCTGTTTACCGCATTAGCCAATCCAAGTCCAATGGCTGTTCCATCTTCTATCATACCATATTCAATGCTGTTGAACATATTGATAAGCACGGCATGATCGGTTGTCAACGGGCACTGAGTAAAACTTTTACCAGCAAACAAAACCAATCCTATGTTGTCGTTGGGCCGCATTAGAATAAACTCGTTGGCCAACTTTTTGGAAACTTCTAATCTGTTGGGTTTGAAATCTTCAGCAAGCATTGAACCCGACACGTCGAGTGCAAACATAATATCGATACCTTCGGTATTTTCGGTGCGCCATGAGTTTGAGGCCTGTGGTCTCGCAATGGTCAGAATGACCAGAATGAGTGCCAGGACGCGAAGCACAAATGGCAAATGCAGTAATTTTATCTTAGTGCTTTTCTTAAAAGAACCCAGATTTCGGTGCGATGATATCTGAAGGCTGGCATCACTTTGATGTAACTCTTTGAGATACCAGAAAACGACTGGTATTAACAGCAAGAGCGCCAGTAAATATTCCGGATTATGAAATGTCATCTTCTTTCTTCTCCCCTGTTGTTTTGGTTTGGTTTACAAACATTACAGCCCCGCTCAAACTGTTTTCATTCTCTTCGGGTAGTGGCATCCACTTGGCAAACTTCACCAAATCAGCCAACTGCAACAACTGACGCAATGTTGCATAAGCCAAAGCCTGTTCGGATTTTATAAACGTCAGATGAGTAATGATTTCATCAGAAGTCATTTCCATGGCGGGCAATTCGTAAATACGCTCTATGTATTCTCTTAATACATCAGTGATTGCGGTATGATATTCTTTGCACCTTCCCTGAGTCCATGCCCTTTCTTGACGAATAGTTTCGAGTTTACGCAAAGCAATAACATAAGGTGGTTCCAGGTTTACTGCAACCTTTTCAACTTTATTCTTTTTATGTTTAGCGAGATATCTTATCAGTAAAACTATGGCCACAATCAGCAATACAGCCGCTATCCATGGAAGGGCCTTCTTCAGAATATATAGCAAACTCAGACGTGGTTTAATCACATCCTTGATGTCGGTAATTTGCTGACTTGCAGTATCAATCACAAAAGGCTGAATCACTTTAAGTGATAATGATGGCGACCACACAGTATCGTCGCCTGCCACAAAAGGGAAGGACGGAATAAGATACAGTGAATCTTCAAATGAAGTTATAACATAAGATTCTCTTACGATCAATAACCCATCAGGAGACTTTAGTGAATCGGACTTTTTCTGACTCACAAGTTCAATTCCGGGTATAATCACATCAGAAAATATTGGCGATTGAATCCTGACATTATTGCGGTGTGTTATTTCGAAGTGAATACTTGACTGCTGACCAATCCACAACTGAGCCGAGTCGATACGCGCATCTACCGTAAAACCCTGTGCGAAAATATGGATGGTACAAACCGAAAGCAGTAACAATAACAACCTGAATCTTTTCCTCATCTCCATCGAATCTTTATTATTTATGCTCCTCTCAGGCTCTCATTTTAAACAGTTTCATCAAAGTCTTTACATAATCCTGAGAAGTATTCATCGATACTGAATCAACCCCTGACCGTGTAAATGTTTTTTGCAATGTCAACTGACTCTCGCCCCATGCATGCTTGTAAGTTGTTCTCAGTCGCTTATCTGAAGTATCGACCCAGATTCTTTTACCGGTTTCAGCGTCTTTGAGTTTGATTAGACCGACAGCAGGAAGTTCAGTTTCCCTGATATCGTACACCTGAATAGCTACCACGTCATGCTTCCTGTTGGCAATAGTCAGCTCTTTTTCAAAATGCTGATCAAAAAAATCGGAAATTACAAAGGCTGTAGAGCGTTTCTTGATTGCATTGGTGAAATACCTGAGTGCTTCAGCGATATTCGTTTGATTGCTTTCAGGGTGAAAATCAATCATTTCCCTGATAATATGGAGAACGTGCTTTCTGCCTTTTTTGGGTGGAATAAACTTTTCAATTTTATCAGAAAAGAAAATAACACCTACTTTATCGTTGTTGTGTATGGTCGAAAACGCGAGTGTGGCTGCAATTTCAGTAAAAACATCCATTTTGAACCGGGATACGGTACCAAATTCGCGACTACCTGAAACATCAATCAACAACATCACAGTTAGCTCACGTTCTTCTTCAAAAATTTTGATGAAAGGATGACCAAAACGGGCAGTCACATTCCAATCTATCGATCGCACATCGTCACCATACTGATACTCACGAACTTCTGAGAAAGTCATCCCACGACCCCTGAAGGCCGAATGATACTCTCCTGCAAAAATCTGATTGGACAAACCACGGGTTTTAATCTCAATCTTGCGTACTTTCCGTATTATTTCACTGGTTTCCATGATTATGGAACTTCAACTGAATTCAGAATTTCGGTAATAATTTCATCAGATGTCATGTTATTGGCTTCAGCTTCGTAACTCAAACCGATGCGGTGTCGAAGAACATCGTAGCATACCGCACGTACATCCTCCGGAATTACATATCCGCGGCGGCGTATGAAGGCATATGCCCTGGCAGCCAGAGCAAGGTTAATTGATGCCCTGGGAGAAGCACCGAAAGCTATCATCTCCCGAAGGTTATTCAATCCATAATCCTGAGGGAAACGGGTTGCAAAAACAATATCCACAATATAACGCTCAATTTTCTCGTCGATATACACCTGACGCACAATATCCCGTGCTTCCATGATTTCGGCGGGAGTAATGACCGGAGTGACCCGGGGCATTTCCTTTTTCAGATTCTGACGAATAATCAGTTTTTCTTCCTCCTTTCGGGGATAAGTGATTACTACTTTGAGCATAAAACGATCGACCTGAGCTTCAGGTAATGGGTATGTACCTTCCTGTTCGATAGGGTTTTGTGTTGCTAACACCAGAAAAGGCTTTGGTAGTTCATAAGTTGTTTTACCAATGGTAACTTGACGTTCCTGCATGGCTTCAAGCAATGCACTTTGCACTTTGGCAGGTGCTCTGTTAATTTCATCAGCAAGCACAAAATTAGCAAAAACAGGACCTTTACTAATGCTAAATTCCTCCCTCTTCTGACTATATACCATTGTACCAATAACGTCGGCAGGTAATAAATCCGGGGTGAACTGGATTCGACTGAACTGGCCTTCTATAAGGTCAGATAATGTCTTAATAGCCAGCGTCTTTGCTAAACCAGGAACTCCTTCGAGCAAAATATGACCATCAGCAAGCAATCCAATAAGCAATGTATCAATCAGGTGCTTCTGACCCACAATGACTTTGTCCATCCCCATAGTCAGGGCATCCACAAAAGTGCTCTGCTTTTCAATCTTTGCATTAAGTTCCCGAATATCAACAGATTGTTCCATAAATATATTTTTATTTGTAATGTTTTTTTAAGCCGAACAAATGTACTATAAAATATATATCATAAATGGTTGGTTTAATAACTATTAACTCGATTTTAGATTATTAATGATTGACTCATAAATAGCTGGATTGTAGTAAATTTAATGACATAAATTCACAAAAAAACCATCTTAAAAAAGGAGATGGTTTTATATTTTCTATTTATGCAGTTTTATTACTTGTTGAGATATTTACGCTGAAGATCAAGCAGGTAATTCATACAACGTTCATTTTGGGGATCAGCAAGAACTGGATTTAGTTTGGGAATTCTGAGTTCGACACCCACTGGAACGTTTTCGGGATCAGGTATCTTGTTTTTATTGGCTTCGTAGATGAATACCCAAAAGAGCTTCACTCCATAATGACGTTCGGCTATCCGGGTTAAACGGCTACCTGGAATCACTTTTTCATTTGCCAGAAATTCATTATAAACTCTTGGGGTATCGAATAAAAGTTGCAAACTATCAATGGGTTCTGCTTCTGATACTTCATTCAAAACAATTGAATCAGGCACCGGCACCGGCACGGTAATTTCCGCTACCATTTCCTCATCAACAGGCTGATATGCCGGCAATTTTAAACCCGGCAAGAGGTTCAGGTAGCTCAGAATATATACAAGAGCAACACCGATGACAATGCCCATCAGCAACATGGGGAAAACAGACTGACTTTTACGATTTGCCTCTTTTACCATTTCAACTGAAACAGGATTTTGTTGATTTGCGTCAACTTCAGCGTTAACCTTAAACTGTTCGTCCTTTTCTTCTTTCTTTCCCTCTTTCTTGAATGCCCTGTCAACTTCCTCTTCGGATTCGTTTGCTTCTTCATATTCCTCATCCTCAGCATCATTCTGTTCGGAGTTGAGTGGAATAAGCTCAACATCATTGGCATTCATTTCAACGTTCCCCTGTTCAGCAGACACTTCAATGTTGTTTTTTGCTACATCACCGCCACGTTCCTCCTTCATCCCTATCGCTTTTATTTCTGAAAGAATACCTTTTATTTCCGAAGCCTGATCGCTTAAATAGTCGAGTTGAGCCGTCTGAACATCCACTTTTGGCTCATTTGCTGTTTCTGTAATAACTTTGGGGGTCGTATTGCGGGCATCAGCATCAACTCCCCCGGGCAAAATAACAGGTTCGAGATGAGCGTATGGTGCATTCACGGATTCTTTTAGTGCTGCGTCGGGAGAGAAGCTGACTTTAAAATATCCTGCCAGTGTAATTTCTTCTCCTGTATTTACATCCACACTTTTACGCGGTGCATTCCATTGGGGCTTCAAGGTACCCAAACCCTTTATTTTTACAGGCTCCTGCAATAATAAAGTCTCATCCAATAACGAAGCAAACAACTTTAAAAAGTCTTCAGCAACTTTGCGTGAAACTCCCGCCTTGTGAGCTACCTGCTCGGCAAGCGACAAAAGGTTTATTTTTTCCTGGCTCATGATTGTTTGTTCAAACGGTTTTTGAATGTTGAACTTTGTTTGAAAGCAACGACCTGCTTGGGTGGTATTAGTGTTCTTTCGTGGGTACCGGGATGGATGGTAAGTCTTTCTTCCTTACGTTTTACTTCAAATGTTCCAAAGCCCTGGATTGTAATGGATTTAGCATTGATGAGTTCATCACTCATCACCTCCACAGTTTTCTCCAGCATGTTTCTTACTTCGTCGGGATTCATTCCGCCCTTTTTCGACAAAGCTGCAATCAATTCACTGTTGTTCATAATATTATATTGATTATCATTCAATTAACCCTGGATTACCATTCCAAGCAAATCATAATCGGACACGCCGAAAATCTCTACCTGATAAAATTCTCCCAATTGAAGTTCGCAACTATCTGCTGCAATGAGTACTTCAGGATCAACTTCAGGAGAATCAAACTGTGTTCTTCCCACATAATACTCACCATCGTTTCGGTCGATGATCACACGATGGGTCTGACCAATTTTCGACCGGCTGATTTCAGTTGCTATTTGTTGCTGATGCAACATAATCTCATCAATTCTTCTTTGCTTTTCATCATCAGGAATATCATCCTGATAATTTTCAAAAGCAAAGGTACTCTCTTCGTTCGAATAAGCAAATGCTCCCATGCGTTCAAACCTTGCAAAGGTAAGAAATTCCCTGATTTCTTCGATATCGTGTATTGTTTCTCCAGGATGACCTACCAGCATGGTTGTTCGCAGATGAATTCCGGGCACTTCGGTTCTTATTTTACGAATTAATTCATACGTTTGTTCCTTTGTGATGTTGCGCCGCATAACTTTCAGCATCGGATTACTGATATGCTGCAGGGCGATATCGAGGTATTTGCAAATATTATCACGTTCACGCATCACTCTCAGCATATCATATGGAAATTGAGCAGGATATGCATAATGCGCTCTGATCCAATCTACTCCGGGTATATCAGAAATACGTTCAAGTAATTCGGGTAGCTTTTGAGCTTTATATTTATCAACCCCGTAATACGACAAATCCTGGGCAATGAGCTGGAATTCTCTGACTCCCTGCTTCACCAGATTACGCACTTCTGTCTCTATATCGTCCATCGACCGTGACCTGTGTTTTCCTGTAATTAGCGGTATAGCGCAATAGGAACAGGTGCGGTTACAGCCTTCCGAAATCTTTAAATATGCAAAATGGCCGGGCGTTGTAAGAGTTCTCTCCAGTTTCAGGTCGGCACGATATTCCTGGCCAAGATCTTTCAGAATATCGGTATAGTTAAATTTTCCGTAATACTTATCCACTTCGGGAATTTCAACCTGTAATTCTTTCATATAGCGCTCCGACAGGCAACCCATCACAAATAGTTTTTCTGTTTTGAGCTTTTTTCTGTTCGCAGCCAGACTCAAAATCGTATTGATGCTTTCCTCCTTGGCATCGCCAATGAACCCACAGGTATTTACAATCACGATGTCTCCGTCGGGTTTTGGAGCATCATGCCTCACATCATAACCAATAGCCTGAAACTGACGCATCAAAAGCTCTGAGTCGACCAGATTCTTTGAACAGCCAAGGGAAACTACATCAACTATACCTTTCTTTTTCATGATTCGAACAGGGAGGATACAAACTCAACACGATCGAATAATTGCAGATGCTCCATTCCTTCACCCAGCCCAATATATTTCACTGGTATCTTAAATTGATGTGAAATACCAATAACCACTCCGCCTTTGGCAGTACCATCCAATTTTGTAACTGCCATTGCATTCACATCAGTAGCTTTGGTAAACTGCTTTGCTTGTTCGAAAGCGTTTTGTCCGGTTGAACCATCGAGCACCAGCAATATTTCATGTGGTGCATCGGGTATAACTTTCTGCATCACTTGCTTTATTTTAGTCAGTTCGTTCATCAAATTTACTTTATTGTGCAAACGACCTGCAGTGTCGATAATAACCACATCGGCATCGTTTGCTTTAGCAGAAGAAACAGTATCGTAGGCTACTGAAGCAGGATCAGCTCCCATTTTCTGGCGAATAACAGGCACTCCCACCCTTTCGCCCCAAATTACCAATTGCTCCACGGCTGCTGCTCTGAATGTATCAGCAGCACCAAGCATTACCGACTTTCCGGCTTTTTTAAACTGATATGCCAATTTGCCGATGGTGGTTGTTTTACCCACACCGTTTACACCAACTACCATGATTACATATGGTTTTTTGGGCAGGACAGCATCGAAAGCGACATTTCCTGCACTACCGGTCTCAGCCAGCAAAGCCACTATTTCATCTTTCAGAATGGAGTTGAGTTCAACGGTACCCACATATTTATCTTTTGCCACCCGTGCTTCGATACGTTCAATAATACGAAGCGTTGTTTCTACACCTACATCCGAACCGATAAGTATTTCCTCCAGATTATCAAGCACTTCATCATCCACCTTCGTTTTGCCAACAATGGCTCGTGATATTTTGGAGAAAACGCTCTCACGGGTTTTCGACAATCCCTGATCGAGCACCTCCTTTTTATCCTTATTGAAAAAACTGAAAATTCCCATTTTAATTTTTTTTTATTGGCACAGAGCCACAAAATTAACCTATTTTTTCGGTTTAATAAAAAATCCCCTGACTGCAAAACAGCGGGGATTCTAAAATATAAGCTGATAAACGAATTTATTTGGCAAAATAGTCTTTTACCTTATCGTTCATTACCATTTCTTCCTGAAAAATATACGCACCGGTTTTAGGTGATTTCACCATTTTTATTACTTTGGAGAATGCGCGTCCTTCTCCTTTTTGCATCGACGCAACCGCTTTCTTTGCCATGATTCAGTCTTATTTAATTTCTTTGTGTACTGTAACTTTTCTCAATATGGGATTGTATTTCTTTAACTCCATACGTCCCGGGGTGTTTTTCCTGTTTTTTACAGTCACATAACGGGAAGTTCCGGGCTTTCCGCTTTCCTTGTGTTCTGTACATTCAAGTATCACCTGCACTCTTGCTTCTTTCGTTTTCTTGGCCATGATAAATTTCCTCCTTGATTATGCGTATAAAAAACCCTTTTCAGCAGCTTTTCTGATGGCTGCATCCAAACCAACTTTATTGATGGTACGTAAACCGGAAGCTGAAATCTTCAGACTGATCCAGGTGTCCTGCTCTACCCAATAGAACTTTTTGCTGAACAAATTCACATCAAATGTTCTTTTCGTACGACGCTTTGAATGCGAAACATTGTTGCCTACCATTGCTTTCTTACCGGTGATCTGACAAATCTTTGACATTGCTCTCTCTTTTAATATTTTCCTTTTTTCTCAAAAACAGTGTGCAAAAGTACAGTATTTTTTTTAAACCCACAAGTTATTAAATATTATTTTTCTACTTTTTTCAAGGATAATCAATTCAGATTAAAAAACCCATAAGAAACTGACATTTAGCTTCTGCTCTGTTATTTAACTCCGACGTAGTTCGTCCAGTAATAGCAGCATAGCCGACTGCGTTGCCCGCTCAATATTCAGTTGTCTTTTCAAGCTGAACCTGAATTCGCGGCTTGTAGTGCCTTTTTCGGAACTAATAGCAATCCAGGTTGTACCTACCGGCTTCTCATCGGTGCCTCCCCCGGGCCCGGCAATTCCTGAAACTGCGATTGCGTAATCTGAACTAAGCCATTTTCTTATATTTCGGGCCATTTGCTCCACCACTTCGCTGCTAACTGCCCCAAATTGTTGAATAGCATGTGAATCGACACCGAGTACCAACGCTTTTACTTCATTGGCATAAGCCACAACCCCACCCCTGAACCATGCCGAACTTCCCACAACAGAAGTGATCCTGTGTGCCAGAAAACCTCCGGTGCAACTTTCGGCAACTGTGAGTGTTTTTTCGTACTTCATAAGCCATCTACCCATCAGCTCTTCAGCCGACAAATCGACTTCAGCCAGAATAGCATCACCAAGTATTTCGCGAAGAGAGTCAGCGAGCTTGTTGAGCAATGCATGAACTTCGTCAGTAAAATGAGTACTTAAACGCAAACGTACAATATTGAAGTTGGGCAGATAAGCGAGTTTCACGTGCTGAGGTAATGCGTTTTCCCAATCGGCGATTTTGATTGCCAGGGCAGACTCAGGATAACCCTGAATCATAAAATGACGGTGGATGATTTCGGGCAGATCGAAGCGCACTTTCAACATGGGAATCACACTTTGTATGAAAACTTCTGTCATCTCATAAGGCACCCCGGGCATAGATACCAGCACTTTATGATTGTAATCGAACCAGGTGCTTGGTGCTGTACCCAGGGTATTGCGGATAATACGCGCTTTGTCGGGGACCATAGCCTGCGATTTCGTTAGTTCATTCATCGCCCCGGAGCGATTGCGTAACAACAATGCTATATCATTATAAACATCCTGATTAAATACCAGTTGCGCACCAAAAAACCGGCAAAGTGTATTTTTGGTAATATCATCTTTGGTCGGACCAATTCCCCCGGTAGTCAACACAACGTCGGCTCTTTCGAAAGCTTGATGTATAGCATCCGTTATCTGAACCTCATCGTCATGCACCGAACTAATCTGCACCACTTCAAAGCCTGCTTTGTTGAGTTCAACAGCCATCCAGGCCGAATTGGTATCCACAATCTGCCCGATCAGTATTTCATCTCCTATGGTGATAATTTCAACCTTCACAATCATGTTACAAAATTAAATACATCGACCGGCAAACTCATCTGCAGCAATTTCGAGTTGTGTGTACCAATCTTCACCGAACCTGCGAATGAGCGGTTCTTTCAGGAAACGATAAACCGGCACTTTAAGTTCACTTCCCAGGGCGACAGCACACTGGCAAATGTGCCAACGATGATAGTTAACTGCTTTATAATTATTATATTTCTGAACTCTGATCGGATATAAATGGCAAGATACCGGTTTAAAAAAATTACTTTTTCCTTCACGATATGCTTTTTCTATAGCGCACTTACATATATCCTGTTCATCCCTATAGCTGAAAACACATTCACGGCCATCCACAATTTGTGTAACAGGCTCACCTTCAGCATCGATATAATATACTCCTTTTGATTCGATGATGTGCTTTGCAGCATCGGATAAATCACGCTCAATCACCGGCAATAAATGCTCAATTTCATGTATTTCCGATGGCTCCAAAGGCGCACCGGCGTCTCCTTCAACACAACAATTTCCGCGACAAACTTTCAGATTGCATACGAACTGTGCTTCAAGCACATCGAAACTGATTATGGTATCTTCTATTTGTAACACGCCTGTGAATAAAAATAAAGCGTATCAAAATGAAGATTCTGACACGCTTATGAGTTAAACTGAGAATTCAATTATTCCTGTCCCTGTTCCGTTTCAGTTTCGTTGCCTCCCTCTTCGCTGAAGCCCGGATTTACAGCACCGGGAGCTGTCTGCTGTTCTTGCTGATACTGATCCATGATTTCTGATTCGAGAGCATCGCGGTCTTGTGAACGGAAACCTACGGCCGCAACCGAAAATATCACCAAGGCAATAACAAGCGTCCATGTGGCTTTTTCGAGGAAATCTGTAGTTTTGCGAACTCCCATAATCTGATTGGTTGATGAAAATCCTGCTGCCAATCCACCCCCCTTAGAGTTCTGAACCAACACCAAAAGGATCAACAATAAAGAAACAATAATAATCAGAATGATAAAAAAAGTATACATATTATGCTGTTTTATTGGAATTTACGATAATTTTCTCCAAAAATCGGATTTGGTCTGCAAAGTAAATACTTTTTTTCGGATTAATCAAATATAAATGCTTTAAAATTTCGAGGGCTTCCTGATACTTTTTTTCTCTGATTAAAATCTTTGCTTTCCCTTCATGATCTATTTCATTATCGGAAACGGAAAAATAATCGGGAACAGGCACCTGCACTATCCTGGCGGGTTTGGGTTCGGTTTTTTGAGGTTCGGCAGTGAGTGAATCCTGTATCTGCATTTGTGCTCTGGAAGCTTTAAGTTGTTCTGCGATTTTCTTCAAACTCATCTTTGCATCTTCACCTTCAGCCCCGGCTGCATGCAGCATATCAAAATAACTTCCTGAATATCTTTCATCTCTGAATTTTATTGTCTGAGCAGGTTCGGGTCGCATCTCAGGATAAAGATAAAAATACAGCCAGCGATTATCATGTGAATACAAAGCTGTACGTGCAATTTCCGGGGCAGTTTGCACATGATCACTCATCTTCAATGCTTTCAGCCAAAGTAAACGGGCCTGATAAAAATAGGGGTACTTTTCAACCATTTCTTTCAGTTCCCTGCTATGAGTGGGTTCCACAGTATCAGGATTTTGCACAAGTTGTATAAATTCCTTTTTTGTCATAGCTGTATATCAAATTACCACTTTGCAACAGTATCATTATAAATATTGTCTGTAACATCCTCGATCATCAGGGGCAATATTTCATCCTGAGCATCGGATAGCAAACGACTGCTATCAAACACTCTGAAAACGGTATATTTCTTATCGATAAAATCATCCTGAGGATTTGATTTGTTGGAAAAACGTACATTGAAGGTCACTGTCAGCTTGGTTTCTGCCGAATATGCATCCTGGCCTATCGACATGGGGGTTAACTCAAATCCGACAATCTCGCCTTCAATATGCATATCGCCACCGGCTTTTAGCAATCGGAGCTTCGTTTGTTTCACATACTTATCGCGTAGCTTTTCAGTAAATTCCTGAGCTAAAGGCGGATGCACCAGTTCTGCCACATTATTGAAATCGGCAATAGAAATGGTTTTTACTTTTGTATAATCAATGGATGCTCCGTTGAATGTATAAGCAATAGAACAGGACATGAAAGTGACTGCCATCAGCAAAACGAAAAAAACACGTGTTGCCGAAGCAAAAAAGCGGCTATTTTTATTCAAGACCATACTCTTTTATCTTTCTGTATAAAGTTCGTTCTGAAATTTTCAGTTCCTCGGCTGCTGCTTTTCTCCTGCCTCGAAATTTTTCGAGTGTTCTCCTGATCATTTGTTTTTCCATATCCTCGAGACTGGTTGGGGATTGTAACGATTCAACCTCGTGAAACTCTTCTGCTTCGAGGTAGGCAGGCTCATCATCGTTATCGCGGTAAGCCGGTTTATGAAAGAGTTTCATATCAGGCTTCATTTCTCTTTCAGAAGGAGCTATAATCACTTCATTATCCATTGTATGAGGATTGTATCCGAGATCAACCGTGCTGTGAACCGGCTGATTTCCTCCCATAATTTCATGCACCAGCTTCTTCAGGTCGTTCATATCCTTTTTCATGTCGAAAAGCACCTGATACAAAATCTCACGTTCACTGTTGAAAGTGCGGTTGTCGCTACGCTGACCAAAAACGGCTGGCAGACGTTCTGTTTCCTCATTGGGTAGGTATGCTTTCAGGATGCGGGCAGAAATTTCTCTTTGCTGCTCAATGACTGATATTTGTTCGGTAATATTTTTCAACTGACGAATATTGCCCGGCCAGTAGTAGTTGGTTAGCATTTGCTTGGCTTCCTCATCGGGTTTGATTGGCGGCATGCGGTATTTCTCTGCAAAGTCGGAAGCAAACTTCCTGAACAAAAGCACAATATCTTCCTTCCTCTCACGCAATGGAGGCACATAAATTGGCACTGTATTGAGCCTGTAAAACAAATCTTCCCTGAAGCGGCCATCGCGCATAGCCTGTTTCATGTTCAAATTGGTAGCAGCAACAACCCTGACATTGGTTTTCTGTGTTTTGGACGATCCTACTTTGATAAACTCACCTGTTTCGAGAACACGCAGCAATCGTACCTGGGTGGATAAAGGTAATTCACCAACTTCATCCAGGAATATAGTACCACCATCGGCTACTTCAAAATAACCTTTGCGTTCGCCTGCAGCCCCTGTAAACGAGCCCTTTTCGTGACCGAAAAGTTCGGAATCAATCGTTCCTTCAGGTATAGCGCCGCAGTTAACCGGTATATACGTGCCATGTTTTCTGTGGCTGAACTGATGTATGATTTGTGGAAAATTCTCTTTACCAACGCCGCTTTCGCCGGTAATAAGTACGGAAAGATCGGTGGTAGCCACCTGAACCGCTACATCGAGCGCGCGATTCAGCAGTTCGGAGCTGCCAATGATTCCAAAACGTTGTTTAACAGACTGAATATTCGAATTTTGCATGCTATGGATTTTATCGCCTGAAATTATGACATATTTCAACTGACAAAATTAGCATTTTTCAAAAAAACACCATCTGTTTTTGTGAAATTTTAATGATGTAAGTAATAGGAAGAAAATAATGTCGTAATTTTTGATAGCTATTTTGAAATGGATTTTGGACTTGAGTGAGGGCGTTTAGCGGGCTAAACAACCGAATGAAAGTACAAAAGACGTTCAAAAGAGCATCAATTAACTATTTATGTTGTTTTATAAATGTGTTTAAAATATGACATTATTTTCTTCCTGTTACTTAGATGCTTTTAATCAGGCTTTGGGCTGCCAATAGCACATTTTGGGCGACTCAATACTACCATCTGTTTTGAGTTGCTTCATGGCTTTGTCCACTTCCTTTCGGTCGAGACCAGTTAATTCAACCAACTTTCCGGCATTCAGTGGCTGACCGGCAGCCTTCATTGCATCTAGCACTTTGTCTTTTGCTTCCATACTTCAATTATGTAAAGGGTTATTCAATATTTTGTCTCACTTTTTTTAAAAAATGCTGCATCATCTCTGTATTTTTCTCCTTAATGATGCCTTCTAAAGTACGCAACTCGGCAATTATTTTTTCGAGTTGTTCGGGCGAATAAGGATTAAACAAAATCTCAGACAAAAGAAAATCATCTTCAGACAAAAGTCCTTTTGCTATATCGAAATGTCGTTTAAAAGTAGTTCCCGGTGCTTCCTGATGTTTCATTACTGAGGCAAAAACCAGGGTCGATGCAAATGGGATGGAGAGCGAGTATGCGATGGTTTGGTCGTGCTCCTCAAAACTATATTCGAATATTTTGAGTCTTAGTGAACCATACATATCTTTAAAAAAGGCCTTCCCCATGTGGTCCGACTCCGAGATGATGATAGCACTTTGATTACTGAGATTATCGAGCGTGGCAAAAGTGGGACCGAACATCGGGTGGGTGGATACATACTTTCGGCCCGACGACACATAAAACTCCATCAGTCCGGTTTTTACAGATGCAATATCCGACAGTATACAATTTTGAGGAAGATATGGGATCACCGTCTTAAAAGCATCGATGGTATTCTTAAGCGAAACACAGTTTATCAGCAAGTCGGGAGCAAACGCTTCAATTTCCTCATAATTAGTCATACGCAGTGTGTTGAACACAAAACGAAGTCGCTGTGCATCTGTATCGAAAAGCGCAACTTCGTGCTGAAAACAAAGCACATCGGTGAGGAAAGTGCCCATTTTGCCGGCACCCAGCACAAGAATTTTCATATACTCAATTTTTAAACCCCGACAAAGGTAAGGATTTTATTTTTTCTTTTTACCAAAGTTTTTGTCAACCTTCACTAACGATGCTACCAAAATGGTAGGTATTGCCATAAGTATGGTGATGATAAAGAACCACTCATAACCAACCACTTCCTGTATCTTTCCGGCGATCATTCCGGGTAACATCATACCGAGTGCCATGAAACCTGTTGCAAAGGCATAATGGGCTGTTTTATGCTCACCTTCAGCAATATAAATCATATACATCAGAAATGCAGCAAATCCGAATCCGTATCCTAACTGTTCGATAGCAACACAAATCATGATAGTCATGAAATTTTCGGGTTGAACCATTGATAAGTAAACATAAGCCAGATTGGGCAGTGTAATCGACATGGCCATAGGAATTAACCAGAATTTCAACCCTTTCATCGATATTGCCACACCACCGACGATACCACCAAACACCAAACAAATAACGCCAATTGTTCCATAAGCCAGTCCAACCTGTTCTGTGCTGATTCCCAACCCTCCTACTTCAGGCGGATCGAGCAGAAAAGGTGAAGCCAGTTTTACCAGTAGTGCTTCACCAAATCGATAAACCATCAAAAAAAGGATGGCCATCCAGATTTTATCCTTTTGAAAAAAGGTTTTGAAGGTATTCAGGAATTCGCGTAAAGCCACATTCGGGTTAATTTTTTCACCCAAAGATCTTTCCCTTACTTTGGGTAGAGCAAAACGGTGATA
Source organism: uncultured Paludibacter sp. (assembly GCA_964350125.1). Lineage (GTDB taxonomy): Bacteria > Bacteroidota > Bacteroidia > Bacteroidales > Paludibacteraceae > Paludibacter. The sequence goes on from CAYGJI010000008.1 coordinate 32,834, forward strand.
CAACATCAACAGGATAAAAATACCTGCAATAACGAAGAACGTGATACTCCAGGCAAGTTTGATATTTCCGGTTGCCCTCTCGAGGCCCCCTGCAAAAATGATGAGCAAACCCTGGCCTGAAATCATTGAGAGCCGGTAAAAAGTACTTCTGATACCTACGAAAAACGATTGCTTGCCTTCGTCGAGTGCAATCATATAATAACCATCTGCAGCAATATCGTGGGTTGCAGAACTGAAGGCCATCAACCAAAATACAGCTAATGTTGCCTGAAAAAAGAATGGTACGGGTATAGTCATCGCCACTCCCGCTAAACCTGCGCCGATGAGTAACTGCATGCTGATTATCCACCAGCGTTTGGTGGAGAAAATATCAACTATTGGACTCCAAAATGGCTTTATAACCCAGGGGAGATACAACCAACTGGTATAGAGCGCAATGTCTGCATTGGATATTCCTAACCTCTTGTACATTATCACCGAAACGGTCATCACAATGACATAAGGTATCCCCTGCGCAAAATACAAAGTGGGAATCCATGCCCAGGGACTAATAGATTTTTTCGAGTTTTCCATGTTTGAAATAGTGTGTTAGAATTTGTTCGTATGTATATCCCTGTTCTCCCATCATGGCAGCTCCGATTTGGCACAAACCCACTCCATGCCCCCATCCGGCTCCATAAATATTAAACTTCTGTGGAATGCCGTCATTCACATCTGTAGGTTTTACAACAAATGCAGAACTATAAAGATGTGAAGGAGATAGCCATTTTCTGATTTCAAGCTCTTTGCCAACGGTAACAGTTCTTTTGGTGCCTTTAATTTTTAAAGCTGTAATCCTCGCTGAAGGTCCTCTGTTTTTTGCTCGAATCGACATAATCTGTCCGAAATCGATTCCTGATTTGAGTTTGAGTAGGTTACACAGTTCTTCCTGACTGTACTCCACTTTCCATCGATAGAAGTCCTGCGTTTCGGTATCATAATTATTCAAAACTTGTCCGAGCACATGCTGGTTGTTGGTATTGCAAAAAGCTTCGGGCGACGAAAGAATCCACGCCTCAGCAGCCTCTTCACAGGTCAAATCAGGCGCAGTGGCAGGCTGTTCTGTCCGGTCGAATACCGGTGAAAGATAAGGATGGCTCTCGTCGGCCCAGCAACTTTCGAATATTTCGGTTGCCCCTCCACAGCTTTTGTAATACCTGGCATCGCAAATGCGATTTTCGTACATCAACACAAGCCCTGCAGTTGCAGCTATCGCATCTGCAGCCTTTTCGGAACTAATGCGTGTAATTCCCTGATAACGTTGACAATGATCATCAGCACACACATCAAAATGCTCATGTGCATCGCGCTCGTACCACCTGATGATTGTATCATCGGTCGCATGGGTAGTCGGATGATGCTTCTGCGATGGATTCAGGATGGGTTTCAGCAGCCAGCTTCTCGATATCACAGCATGGGTTTTTAACAATTCGGGTGATGAACTTGCAGCCATTTCACTCGAAATAACACTTACCAGATAATCCTCAACACCCAGTGCATTGATTGCATTGATTTTATCATCAATAACTTTCAAAATCAACGAACCCCTGAAACGCTGGTTTTCGACTCTTTCCCAATGAAAACCAATTCCTATCATCACATTAAAAAGTTCGAAGCTGCTTTCGGTTGCAACAGGATCGAAATGCAGTTCATCATACAGCAAATCGTCCATTTTGATCTTTTGCTGGTAAATATTTACTGTTTGAGCACCCTTGTATTGCCGGCCTTCGAACATGTATGGATCATGAAAACTGAACTGAATAGTTTCAGCAAACAAGATGCCTGCTTTTATTTGCGGTTGTTGCATCATCTTATAAACTAATTTGTCCGTAAATATCCCGTATTAATTCTGGAGTTATCTTGTGAAAATCTTCTTCAACAGGAGTGATGAGTATTCCGGCCATTTCTACAGCAGCAGGACTAATCATGACACGTGTTTCATCATCGGCAAAATACTGCCTGGGACGAAAAACTTTGCGTGGCAAAACAAAAACGGTCCATGTATTATCAGAATAACGTGCGATGATATTCATTAAAGGTTCCACATCCGCAACTGTTTGCCAGGAATGATACAAAGTCTCAAAAATGCTGAACGACGACTCAATTTCCACCGATTCAATTACATAAGCTGTGCGTAGGAAATCTTTCAATTTGTATAATGTTGCACTTGCTGTCTTTTCCAAACACACTGCATTCTCTTTTCCCAAGGTCTGAAAATCTTTCAAAAGGGGCATCAGACCATCGGTTACAGCCTGAAAATGCAGGTGATCGGGAGCAGAAGCACCACATGCCGGGCCATTATAAAAAAGCACAAACTCATCGAGCGTATACGCAAACTGTAAAAAATGGCGGTACCAGGGTAGGATTTGTTGTTTTGCATGTTGCTTCAAGGGGATTGTGAAATGCATTGGAAAAATGGGAAACGGATTGACAAGCAGTGTGAATTCCCCTGCATCAACGCACTCCTGTTCGGGAGGCAAATGCTTTTTGCACAGAAAGCAAGGCCTGGCCTCTATGCTTTTGGCATCGACCTTAGCACTGGTTGATGCTCTGCGGGCAGGATTAAACTGCACCGTAAAATGCAATTGATCAATCTGCAATTCCTTCACCTGTACCATTTTCAGGCTTTGATAAAAAGTTGCTGCCATGGGCCAATCCCTCATCTGACGCTGCCAAAGACTTCTTGCAGCCTCATTTAATTTGTGTGTTATCACGATATTCTATCTTTATATTTGCACCACCTAAACTCTCAAAATAATTCAAAAACCAAACCACTGGCTCATACTTCTATAATTCACTAATCTTTATTCTTGACTCTTGACTCTTGGCTCTTGACTCTTGACTCTTGACTCTTGACTCTTGGCTCTTGGCTCTTGATTCTAATCTTCTCCTCCCACAATACCCACATTAAAAAAATCACCCCGTAATACAAATATTTAAAAATATACAAATGCAACAAATCAAACTGTTCAGGGTGATCTTTCATTGCAGCAGAAATATAAGTGATTCTAAATATATTAAACAAATAAACTACAACCAGTCCGGCCGGAATATACCAGAGTTTTCTTTTCCACGAACCTGCATAAAACGCTATGATACAGAAAAAAATATAGGCCTGTTTCAGTCCGGTACAAGCCCAAACTATTTTCACAGCATTGCCATTGGTATGTCTGATTACATTATCCTTGTTGAGGGTAACATCGAACCCTGTCAAATCAAGAAAGAAGGCTGTGGTGATTGCAACATGGGTCGATGCAGCTTCGAAGCCCGGAGTAAGATCAATCCCGAAGAAAGTAACAGCATCATCTGATTCATCGCCCTTCATCGTAAATTTCCAAAAAAAGTGTGATGTCAGTAGCACCACAATGAAATACAGTACGCCCTGATATTTGAGCAAAGCCGGAGGTAACGACAACTTTTTCATCCAATTCACTTTAAAAGATTATTCACTCTGGCATAGGGAACATCATTATAACCCGAAAAATCATCCGTCTGATATTTCAAAAAACCGGTCATGGCAATCATAGCTGCATTATCGGTTGTGAATTCAAAAGGAGGTATAAATGCATCCCATCCATATTTTTTAGCAATCTCATAAAAAGCATTTCGAAGAGCAGAATTTGCAGAGACACCTCCGGCCAGTGCAATTTGTTTGATTCTATAGTTTTTTGCTGCAGCAATAAGCTTCTTCATGAGTACCTCAACGATGGTTTTCTGCAATGAGGCACATAAATCAGCCTGATTTTCTTCTACAAAAGCCTGATTTTCGGCCAGTTTATCGCGCAAAAGATAGAGAAAAGAAGTTTTCAGCCCACTGAAACTGTAGTCGTATCCGGCAATTTGTGGTTTGGCAAACTGGAAAGCATTGGGATTGCCTACCTTTGCCAGCCTATCGATATGAGGTCCACCGGGATAAGGCATTCCCATCACTTTGGCACATTTATCGAAGGCTTCTCCGGCAGCATCATCAATAGTCTGCCCAATTACTTCCATCTTTAAAGCCGACCTTACCAACACAATCTGCGAATTTCCACCCGACACAAGTAAACATAAAAATGGAAAGGATGGAGTTTTTTGCTCATTGTCAGGCAGTCGGATAAAATGCGCGAGCACATGCGCCTGCAAATGATTGACTCCTATCATCGGAATGTTGAGTGCCTGTGCAAGCCCTTTTGCGAAAGAGCTACCAACCAGCAGGGAACCAAGTAGGCCCGGACCCTGTGTATAAGCAATTGCTGAAAGTTGATCCTTGTCTATCCCTGCTTCCTTCAAAGCACCCTCCACCACAGGCAGCAAGTGTTGCTGATGGGCTCTGGAAGCCAGTTCAGGCACCACTCCACCAAAACGCTCATGAACCGATTGTGACGCTACCACATTCGACAGTAGAAAACCATTTTTGATAACAGCGGCTGCCGTATCATCGCAGGAAGACTCAATTCCCAGTATAACAGCTGGCTTCATAAAAAAAAGCAGTAAAAAACTAATTCAACTAACTTGCGCAATAGAAACAATTGTCTATTTTTGTAGGAAATAAAGCCCAAAGGTATAAAAAAATTTGTCAAAATATTAATCATTGGTGTTACAGTGCTTTTAGTATTGCTGTTTTCACCTTTTATTCTACTGCAATTCAGCGGAGTACAAAATTTCGTGGTTGATTTACTGACAAAAGAACTCTCTGAGAAACTGGAAACCCGTATTGAAATCGGCAGGGTGAATTACCGGTTGTTCAATCATCTTGAAGTCAGGGATTTTTATGTGGAAGACCAAGAAAAAGACACCCTGATTTTTGCTGCAGAAATGGAGACCGGGATTAGCTTGCCGGGTTTATTCAAAAGCCAAATTATTATTTCGCATCTCGAATTCGACCGTCTCCATGGTAATTTTAAGGTTGATTCAACTGGCAAAAGCAATGCTGATTTCATTACAAAGCAATTTAAAAAAAATGACAGCATTAGTTTTGATTTGAACATCAATAAACTTACGCTGAAAAATTCGAGCATTGAATACACGAAATCCGGTTATCGGCACTTACCTTCCAATGTTTTCAATCCCGATAAAATGTCGTGGAGTGGCATAAACAGTGAAATAAACATCGAGAAAATCAGCAATGACACTGTTAACGTTCGGGTTAATCATTTCAATGCGCGTGAAAAATCCGGCTTTACACTTTCCAATCTATCATTGAAATTACTCGGATCGCCCAAAGGCTTTAACTTCCCTGAATTTAGCATTGAATTACCTGAATCGAAAATGGATATGGGTAACTTTTCGATTTCGTTTAACAGCTTCTCAGACCTGAGTCAATTAACACAAAAAGCCATTTTTAACTTTCCTTTGAAGGATGCTCAAATAACATTGTCCGATTTAAGTTCCCTGATACCCGAATTCAGCAATATTCACGACAAAGCAAATATTAACGCCCTGATAACCGGGCGCATATCGAGTTTAAGGCTTCAAAATCTGGAAATGACATACGGAAACAGTTTTGTTATTGACGCCAATCTCGATATCAGTGGCTTACCCAATTTAGAAGAATCTTTTTTTTATGGGCAGATTAACTCTCTTCAGTTTAGAACATCTGATTTACAGGATTTTATTTCCAAAATTGACAATAAACCTGTTATTCTCCCAAGTGAATTAAACCGACTTGGTTTGGTAGAATATCAGGGCAATATTACCGGCTTCCTAAGCGATTTGGTTGCCTATGGAAATCTGCGCACCAATTTCGGCAGCATTTCTTCCGATATCTCGCTGCGCTTCGAAAACCGACTTCGCGACCTTGCTTACAACGGTCGTCTGAGAACTTCAGGTTTTCAGCTTGGTCAGCTATTGAACGATAAATCCGTTGGTCGCATTTCTATTGACATGAACACCAGCGGTACAAAAAAACCGGGGCAATCATTGCGGGGAATAGCTTCAGCCCGGCTAAGAGAACTCGAATTTAACAAATACACCTATACCAATGTAATTTTTGATGGAAATTATGACGGAACCGGTTTTAATGGCATCATCAACATCAAAGATGAGAATATTGAAGCTGAATTCACCGGAATCATTGATTTCAGAAATCCGCAAATTCCGGTGTTCGACTTTGAAATTGATCTCAGAAATGCCAATTTGTATGCGTTAAATTTGTTAAAGAACTATCCTGATTCGAGACTTTCCTTTCAGGGAAAAACCAATATGAGCGGGAATAATTTCGACAACCTGAACGGTTATCTTCATTTCCGGAACATTGTATTTACAAACCAAAACAGGACGCTCAACACCAGCGAGATTCACTTCACATCCCGAACTGAACCCGACAATACACTCTTTATTGTTCGGAGTGATTATCTGAATGGTTCGTTTTCCGGCAATTTCAAATACAGTTCGATTGGTCACACTTTCAAGAGGATAGCTTCGCAATTTCTACCCGCATTGGCTGAAAACAATCATACGTCGAAGCCAAATCTTGTGAGTATCGATCTTTCACTGGCAAATACTGCAGAGATTTCGCAGGTATTACAATTACCCTTTGAATTAGAAGGCATAACGACGCTCAAAGGCACAATCGACGAAACAAGAAATACCCTCGACTTTCAATCACGTTCGGAGGCTATCAAAACAAGCGATCAGATTTTCGACAATCTTACATTGCGACTTGAAACAAACCGGCAAAGGCTTCAGCTAACAGGCAGAACGCAAATGATCAATAAAAATGCTGAGTTACTGAATGTTTTTCTTTCAGCAGACGCTGCCCGCAACGACTTGTCGGCAAAACTTGTATGGCAAAACAACAAAAATGAGACTCATGCCGGAGAAATTAACACAAAAACAACCTTCAGCAAAAATAACCAGAAACTACAGGCACACACCAGATTTAATCCCACTCAAATCATTATCTCCGACTCAATCTGGGATATCAGAAGTTCAGATGTCTATTTTTCCGACAGTATCATCACTGTAAACAATTTTTTATTCGAGAACAAATCGCAGTTCTTCCGAATTAATGGAGTTGCTTCGAGAAGTCAGTCAGACAGTATTGTAGTATCTATGAACGATCTGAAAATGGAATACCTGACCCAATTAATCAGGCTAAGCGGCATTCAGTTTGGAGGAGTAACTACAGGCAAACTGCGACTTTACAATTTGCTGAAAGAACCGATATTCCTTGCCGACCTGAATATCCGGGATTTTTCGATGAACAACGACATTATCGGCAACGCCAAAGTAACTACCACCTGGGACAAAATCAAGAATCAGTTAAATATTCACTCTGATTTTGTTAACAACAAGGACTCTGTTGCCACATTAAACGGAGTGTTTGTTCCTTCCAAAGATTCGATCGATCTGGCAGTGGATGCCAAAGGGATTTCGGTAGCTTTCCTAAACCGCTATTTCGATGGTGTTGTCAGTGATTTCGCAGGATTGGGTACAGGAGATGTTCGAATCTACGGGCCAACCAGGGATATCCATATTGAAGGAGATGTGATGGTTCGTGACGGAAGAGCTACCATCGACATGCTCAACACCACATATCGGTTGAACGATAGGGTAATACTTACACCCAATCAGATTATACTCAACAATATTACTTTATACGACGAAGAGAATAATCAGGCCACTGCAAACGGCATCATTTCACACAACGGAATGTTTGACGATATGAACTATGATGTCAGAATCCGAACAGATAATATCCTTGCGCTTAATACAAGCTCAAATGATGAAGAGTTTTTCTATGGAAGAGCATACCTGGGAGGTACTGTGAATATTTTTGGCAATATGGATGAAGCTAATATTGTGGTAAACGGCATTTCAAGGCCGCGTACAAAATGCTTTATGTCGATGGGTACAGCATCGTCGGTCATGGAAAGTGACTTTATTCGTTTCGTTCAGAAAAATATGCCGGTATTTGACATCAATGAAACAACGCAGGAAGAACGTCAGTTTGCAAATCAACGGGACTTTAATGTAAAGGTTGATATGCAGATTGAAGTAACACCTGAAGCAGAAATGGAATTGATCGTGGACCCAAGCGCAGGAGATAAAATTACCGGAAGGGGAAGAGGAAACCTGAGGGTTCGTTTCGATTCATTCTCAGATATCGAACTTTTTGGTACAGTTGAAATGGAATCGGGTCACTATTTATTCACACTCCAAACTGTGATCCGTAAGGAGTTCAGGATTAATGAGGGCAGTACCATTGCATGGACAGGCGACCCGTTTGGTGCTCAGGTAAATATCAATGGTTACTACCCGCTTACAGCATCGCTGGCCGACCTTATTGAAAGAGAGGAATTGCAACAGATAACCACTCGCTCATCGGTGCCGGTGCACTGCTTGTTGTTTCTGACCGAAGATTTGATGTCGCCAACGATTCGTTTTAATATCGATCTCCCGGCAAGCGATGAAACATTGAAAAGCAGGGTAAAAAATGTGATAAATACTGAAGAAATGATGAATCGTCAGATATTATACCTGCTGCTTTTTCATAAATTCTTCACTCCGGAAGAGATGCGCGCGGGCAACAATGTGGCCATTGGTGCCAATGCAGTTTTCTCTTTTGCTACCGCTTCTTTAAGTGCTCAAATCAACAACTGGATACAAACCGGCCTCAACTCAGATATCCTTTCAGTTGGTATAGATTGGCAGAAAACAGATGTGGTTTCCGACGAATGGAAAGCGCAGGTACTTATTCAGCCTAACAACAGGCTTATTATCAATGGTAATATTGGTTATCGTAACGACAATATCAGTCAAAACAAATTCATCGGAGATTTCGATCTGGAGTACAAACTCCTTGAATCGGGAAAACTCCGGTTTACAGCCTACAATCACACAATTGACAGAGCACAACTACGAGAAGCGCGAACCACACAGGGGGTTGGTCTTATTTATAGAGAAGATTTCAATAATCTTCAGGAAATGGCAGAATTTTATATAAACCAGATCAGGAAACTTTTCAGTCGAAAAGAAAAAATCCAAAATCAGCTCTAATTTACATGCATAAAAAAACGGAAAAGTTGAAGCCTCTCCGTTCTTATTTGTTATGCTTTACAATAATTACTTCTTCTCCATACGTTTTGCGTAACGATTCATGAACTTATCAACACGTCCTGCAGTATCAACCAGTTTCGATTTGCCTGTATAGAAAGGATGTGATGAACTTGAAATTTCAAGTTTTACAACCGGATAAGTTGCTCCGTCAATCTCGATGGTTTCTTTGGTGTTCACTGTTGAACGTGTAAAAAAGGTATCGCCGTTTGACATATCTTTAAAAACAACGGTACGATAGTTTGCTGGGTGAATTCCGCTTTTCATATCTTTATATTAATATTTTTGACTTTTTATGATTGGCATGCAAAAGTACAACATTATATTTAATTCAGCAAGGGGAAGAATATTTTTTTAAACGCAAAAACCAAAAATTTCAACTACCTGCTTCCCAAAAACAACAGATACATACCAAGCAGCACCCCAATAAGGTCTATCATTTTCATTTTGAGGTATTTATCTTTAAGCACCAGGGCACCATAAATAAATGGGACGATTACCCCGGCGCGCCTCACTGTGCCAAGCACTGAAATGAGCGAATCGGGAAGTGTTAGTGCATAGAAATACACAAAATCGGCTGAAATAAGAAAAATGGAAATAAAAAAAACTGACCAACGCAACTGAAAGGGCGTTGAAAATTTTCGCCGGGGATACCAGAGAAGCAGAGTGATGACAGACAAAATTATAACCTGATAAAAAGTATAATACACCAATACTGCCATGTGATTAATACTTCGCAGCAGGAATTTGTCGTACAGTCCGCTGATAGCTCCGGTAATGGTAGCAATAATGATGAACCAAATCCACTTGTTCGAACGAAAAGAATAACCTTCTTTGCGGCCAATGAGTGAAAACATAAAAAATGAAACCAGGGTTATAAGCACTCCGGCAGTTTGAAAGCCATTTAACTGTTCCTGATAAATCAACACACCACCCAAAACCACAAGAATTGGTTGAGTAGCCTTGATTGGTGCAGCCAATGTTAGTGGCAGATGTTTCATCCCAAAATAGGCAAACAGCCACGATGACAATACGATAACGGCTTTAAAAACAAGAAGAAGATGGGTTTTTAAATCCACAGGGGGAACATAAAAAACAGTTCCTGTAATAAATTCAGCACCTGTGATCGATAACAGATAAAAGGGTAAAAGCAGCAAACAAGAAAAGAAAATGGAGGAAAGAATGACTGGTATGACTGCATTATTATGTACCGAAACCTTTTTACTTACCTCGTAAACACCTAAAAATAAAGCTGAAATAACCCCAAAAATGAGCCACATAATGAACTGTACTTATTTCTCAATGATCAACAGATCATTATATGATAAAATGATTAATCGATATGATAAATTTCGCAGGGATAAATAATATCAACCAGATAAAGTCCGCATCCCGGAACTGAAACGCCTGCCCTACACCGGTCTTTAGCAGCAATAATACTGCAAAAATCGCTGACACTGATTTTTTTCATGCCCACATCGAGCAGAGTACCCACTATCGACCTAACCATATTCCGCAAAAAACGATCGGCCCTGATGCAAAATACCCATTCATCAGATCGCTGTTCCCAATAGGCATATTCGATAACGCAATTGTTGGTTTTGACATCAGTATGTAATTTACTGAAACTCGTGAAATCGCGATAGTCCTTCAGCATGGCTGCTGCTTCATTCATCAGCTCAAAATCAGGCTGATAAAAAAGGCGCATGGCAGCATTTTCCTTAAACACATTCTTCCCGATGAAAAGATGGTATTCGTAAGCCCGCGAAACAGCATCGAAGCGTGCATGGGCATCGGGCTTTACTCTTACTAAATCGAGAACAGCAATATCTTTGGGGAGGATACTATTCATCCTGCGAATAAACTCCTGTTTATCAGATATCTCATCAAAATCAAAATGTGCAACCATCAGTTGTGCATGAACTCCGGTATCGGTACGACCAGCTCCAACAATGTCGATTTCATTCCGCAAAAGCACCGATAGCGCTTTTGTAAGCACCTCCTGTACCGAAATTCCATTGGGTTGAATCTGCCAACCATGATATGCAGTACCATTATAAGCCAGACTAATGAAATAGCGCATTACTGAAAAACCACTGTGCGGTTATGATAAGTAAGAGTTTTCCTCTCGATATGTTTTTCGACTGCCCTGGATAATACAATTTTCTCCAGGTCGCGACCCTTGCGAATTAACGCTTCCACTGTATCAACATGCGAAATGCGGGTCACATCCTGTTCGATGATGGGACCTGCATCGAGATCGGTAGTAACATAATGGCTGGTGGCACCAATAATTTTCACTCCCCGCTCGTGGGCAGCATGGTAGGGTTTTGCTCCCATAAAAGCCGGCAAAAAGGAGTGATGAATGTTGATGATGCGATTAGGGTACTGACTGATAAAGTCGGCCGTCAAAATTTGCATGTATCTGGCTAACACACAGAAAGTAATTCTGTGCTCCTGCAGCAGAGCGAGCTCCTTTGCCTCCTGTTCAGCTTTGTTTTCTTTATTGATTGGAAAGTAATGATATTCAATATTGAAGCGCCTTGCAACCGGCTCCATATCAGGATGATTACTGATTATGAGCGGAATATCAACATGCCACTCACCAGAAGCATAGCGGGCCAACAAATCGTAAAGGCAATGAGATAATTTCGATACAAAAATTGCCATCCGTGGTTTTACTTCAGAAAAATACAATCTGAAGGTCATCTCATAACGATTTGCCAGTAGGGTCTGAAAATAATCCTGAATCTTGTCCTTGGGAATCCTGAACTCATGCAGTTCCCATTTAATTCTCATAAAAAAAATTCTCTCTTCTCTATCAACATACTGATCGAGGTAAAGAATATTACCCTTGTGCTGATTGATAAATTCAGTTACAGCAGCCAGAATTCCGGGCTTATCATTACAGTGCAACAGCAGTACTGCGGTATTATCGTTTAACTTCATCGGTTTCCTTCCTTTTTTGAGGCTGCAAAGATAACATTTAAGCCTGAAAGAAAAAAAGGATAAATACCATCAGTTTAAAAGTTAATCATGCTTAACCCATATCAGATTATCGGTTTCACAACCAATACCGCGGGCAATTTCAAGAAATGGTTGTTTAATATACTCAGGAATGGTTGTCTCTCTCGATAAAATCCACATATACTCCGGCGAACTGCCAATAATCAGCGCATATTTGTAATCGGGATCGAGTGCAACTACATTGTAACCAGCATAAAAGGGTCCGAAAAACGACACCTTGAACATTGCTACAGTAGGATTTCCGACAAATTTGGCTTTCCCTGTAACATCCTGCCATTGATTCTTTACATAATTATAACCCCTGTTGTACACTTTTACAGTGCCATCAGGATTAAGCGAATAAGTGGCAGTTGTGTTATTCAAGTCCCTTTCGAACCGAAAATCGAAACGGGCTATTTCGTACCATGTACCCATATACCTATCGATTTCGAATCCGCTGACTGCTGTTGCGCCTTTGGGAATGGTACTGCAGGAAACTGTGATAACCGACAGAAATCCCATGAAAATAAATGCACTGCTTATTTTAAACATAAAGTTTCCTGAAAGATAATCATTGTCACTCAAACATTTTTGCTATTCGTTCGGCATACTGAGCTTCGATAACTTTTCGCTTAATTTTTAGCGTCGGTGAGAGCTGCCCTCCCGGCTGACTCCATTCATCTGCCACCAATTCCCAGCGTTTCACCTGCTCAAAATCTCCAAAAAACTGATTATATTTCTTCACTTCCTCGGCATAGCGTTTCAACACCACGGGATTATCGATAATTTCCTGATTAGAACCAACAGGAACCTGATGCACAGCACACCACGATTTCAGATACACAAAGTCGGGGGCAATGAGGGCAGCAGCAAATTTCTTATTTTCTCCGGTCACAATCATGTTTTCGATGAAAGGCGACTCTGTAAATTTCGACTCAATGGCCTGCGGATTGATGTACTTGCCGAAGGAAGTCTTGAATATGCTTTTCAGACGGCCGGTAATAATCAATTGTCCTTCCGGTGTGAATTTACCAGTATCGCCGGTATGTAGCCAGCCATCAGCATCAATAACCTGAGCGGTGAGTTCCGGATCACGGTAATAGCCCAGCATCACATTGTGTCCACGACACAAAATCTCATCACGTTCGCCTAATTTCACCTCCACGCCGGGTAGTGGTGGACCAACAGTTCCGAATTTGCGTCCATGTTTGCCTCGTTGACTCACAGCAATAACCGGAGAAGTTTCGCTGAGTCCGTAACCTTCGAACACCGGCATTCCAATGGCAGAAAAGAAGGAAGCAATATGCGATTGCAGTGCTGATCCTCCCGAAACCACAATATCGAAATTTCCACCCAAAGCGGCTCTCCACTTCGAATAAATCAATTTATCGGCTATTTTCAGTTTGAAATGCATCCATGAACTCATACCTTCGAGCTGATAGCGGGTGGCTAATCTGAATGCCCAGTAATAAATGAGCCGCTTCACAAAAGGTTGCTTTTTGCCGGCAAGGTAAAGTTTATCATAAATCTTATCCAGCAAGCGCGGAACTGCCGACATCATCGTTGGTACAACTTCCTTAATATTATCGGCAATGGTGGCTAAACTTTCGGCATAATACACCGACATTCCCAAATACTGATACAAATACACCAGCATACGTTCGTAGGCATGGCATAACGGAAGGAAACTCAGGGCAGTTTTGCTCCATGTTGATGGTGTGGTTTTAAGATTCTCTAATTGATGGATGATATTGGAATGCGACAACATCACACCTTTGGGATTGCCTGTGGTTCCCGAGGTATAAATGATAGTGGCCATTTGCCCGGGCTGCACAGCCGCTTTCAAGCCGGCTAACTCTTCAGGTACTGGATTTTCACGTCCCAGCGTAAACAATTGATCAAGATACTTATAATCACCATCTTCTTCATCAAAAATATAAATATCTGTGAGTGTTTTCACTTCAGGCAGCACTGGCTCCAGCTTTTTGCGTAAATCTTTTCCATCGATGAAAATCATCTTCATTTCGGCATGATTGAGGATATAGCGGTAATCATCCTGACTGATAGTGGGATAAATCGGTATGGACACGGCTCCGATTTGCATGATGGCCATGTCGAGCATGTTCCATTCGGCGCGACTACCGCTTACGATACCGATGTTGTCGCCGGGCTTAATGCCCAGTTTCAGCATACCAAAACTCAGGTGATTTGTTAACTCAACATACTGTTGAATACTGAATTTCTTCCATTGTCCGCTGCGCTTATAGGCAAGCGCAACTTCCTGATTCGGATAATTTTCGAGATAATTATCCAACAAATCAAAAATTCGTGTAACTTTCATGATGATCGGGTTTTATTAAAAACTATACAAGGCAACATCAATACAGCAAAACTGTGATTATGATTTTGCGAACTTTCAAAAGTATATAAAAAAGTGGAAAAATGCGTAGAAAATTCATTTTTTTTTAGAAATTGTCACAACATCAATCCTAAAGATATTTTACAACCATGTAAATGGCTACAAAAAAAAGAAAAACCGCGTATGTTTTTTTGAACAAATCTGCAGGCATTTTAACACTGATAACTGAACCCACAAGCGACCCTACCACAATTCCGGCAGCTATAAGTGCAGCAAAAAGCAAGTTCAGATGTCCGGCCTGTGAATAAACCATCACACTGGGTAAACCCACAGGTAATTGCAGTGCTGCCAGTGAAGTTGCCGCTGCTGCTTTAGGCTGATAACGAAAGAATCCGATGAGCATAGGTACAATGATTAACCCACCCCCCTTGCCAAACAAACCTGCAAAAATGCCCGCTGCCAGTCCGGTTAATATGAAAGCCCAGTAGGGCCGTTTAACTGGTAATTGTTCTTCAGTCTTCTGATCCTTTCTTCTGAATAATGCGGGGATATTGAGGTAGCTTAGCGAAACATAAATAAGAATGACCGAATACAATAGTGTAAGCAGCTGCTCGTTTATATTCACGGCTATTTCACCTCCGAAAAATGAACCTGCAAACAATCCAAGTGAAATCCACAATGATTGTTTTATATTCACTAATCCGGCTTTATAATATGCTATCACCCCAAGGATACCTACCGGCAACAACATGGCTGCCAGAGAAGTAGCATTGGCATCGAGTATATCCATCCCAAACAATACTATCAGCGAAGGTACCATCACAATGCCACCACCAATTCCAAACATGCCCGACAAGATGCCGGCAACCACACCTAACAACAAAAAACCTGCTTCTGTCAAAATTTCAGTATAAAAAATGAAGTTCAAAGGTAATCAATAATCACGAAAAAAAAATCCCCTGAAATTGATTCAGAGGATTCTGCGGAAGCGACGAGATTCGAACTCGTGGTACGGTTACCCGTACGACAGTTTAGCAAACTGTTGGTTTCAGCCACTCACCCACACTTCCATTCCGCTTTTGCGGCTGCAAATATATGAAGAATTTTCGATTAACCAAACCCATTGGCGACAGAAAGATTAAAAACTTTGCGTAAATTTGCAGCCTCAAAAAAAAATTGCTCAGAATGAAATTGTTATTAAAAGCACGAAACCGCATCATTATTATACTTTTTGTCACTGTATTGATCGTTGCAGGACTGATTACTGCGGCAATGTTATATATTTTTATCGCACCAAACACCAGGGTCGAAAACGATCAAACCTATTTGTATATTCGCGATGATGATCGCTATGCTCAGGTAATAGAGCAATTAAATGCTTCCGGAATTCTGAAAAACAGCAGTACCTTCCGCTTTGCCTCTATGCTGCTACAATACAATAGCAGGGTTAAGCCAGGGCGGTACCGCATCAGCGACAATATGCCCAACATCCTTTTAATCAGAAAACTACGCAGAGGCGATCAGGAACCGGTGCAATTGAAATTCAACAATATCAGAACCAAAGAACAGCTTGCCGGCCGACTTTCTAAACAAATCATGGCCGATTCAGCCTCAATTGTCAGACTGCTCAATGATGATGAATTTCTTTCAGCATATCAACTCAACTCCAAAACATCAGTAAGTATATTTATACCAAACACTTACGAAGTCTTTTGGAATCTCAGTGCAGAAAAGCTTTTTCATAGGATGAAAAAAGAATCAGACCGTTTCTGGAATGAAAACCGATTAGCCAAAGCAGCTGATATACCATTAACACCCATCGAAGTCATTACTTTAGCTTCCATCATAGAAGAAGAAACGAATAAAAAGTATGAATATCCGGTGATTGCAGGTCTGTACATTAACAGAATCAGGAAGGGAATGCCACTCCAGGCCTGCCCCACAGTTCGTTTTGCGCTCAACGATTTCACTATAAGAAGGGTTTTATTCCGGCACATTGCCTTTGAATCACCCTATAACACTTATCAGAATAAAGGACTCCCACCAGGACCAATTCGCTTACCTTCAGTTGTTTGTATTGATGCAGTACTCAACTACCAAAAGCACGATTATTTATTTATGAGTGCAAAAGAAACGCTTAACGGTGAACATAATTTTGCAGTTACAGGCACGGAACACATGCGCAATGCCCGCAAATACCAACAGGCACTGAACCGACTCAATATCCGATAATTAGCATCACCCAATGATATTCACTTCCGGAATCAGGTCAACACCGGTTTTGAGTTTCACATCCTGTTGAATCATCTGTGCCAGCGAAGCAATTTCGGCACCTGTAGCTCCTCCCCTGTTAACAAGCACCAAAGCCTGTGTGTCGTGAACTCCTGCGTTGCCAACGGTTTTTCCCTTCCACCCGCAATGTTCAATAAGCCAACCGGCTGGGATTTTAATTTCATCAGTTGAAAGAGTAAAGTATGGTATGGCTGGAAACTGCAGCTTAAGCTGATTGAAAAAACGGTTGTCAACCACAGGATTCATAAAAAAACTGCCCGCATTGCCAAGAATTTTAGGGTCGGGAAGTTTTGATTCACGAATTTCAATTACCGTTTTTCTGATATTCTGTAAATTGATTTTGCCCCTTTTTAGCACTTCTGATTCGAGATGCTGATAGCTCAAATTAAATGATGGCTTCACATTTAGTTCAATTTCAACCGATGTAATAACATAATTACCACGTAGATGACTCTTAAAGACACTCTGGCGGTAAGCATAGACACATGCTTTGTTTGTAAACAGCCTTACCTCGGCTGTTGCTGTATTTACTGCCCTTACCGAGCGCACTACATCCTTCAATTCCATGCCATAAGCACCGATGTTTTGTACCGCAGCGGCTCCGGTTTCTCCGGGTATGAGCGAAAGATTTTCGATTCCCTGCCATCCTTGCTCCACGGAATATGCAACAAGGTCGTCCCAAATAACACCAGACTGCACTTCGAGTAGCACCTGCGAATCATTTTGTTCCTTAACAAGAATGCCACGCATATCAGAATGCAATACCACACCACCGAAGTCACTGAGAAACAGCAAATTACTACCACGTCCAATCATCAAATGTTGATTATTCCTGAGCAGGGGTGATTTTAGCAGTTCAAATAACTCTTCTTCAGATGAAAATTCACAAAAAAAACGGGTATTCACATCCAATCCGAAGGTATTGAATGCTTTCAGGGAGTAATTTTCTGATATCTGCATAATACTGAGAAAACTGAAAATTTCGGGAGATAACTCACAATCTGGTTTTTTTCTTGAGTTCAAAATCACGACCCAGATACTTCTCTCTCACCACCGGATTTTCCGCGAGTTCGATGGAGGTACCCTGATAAAGAATACGTCCTTCAAACAACAAATAAGCCCGATCAGTAATACTCAACGTTTCATCCACATTGTGGTCGGTAATAAGTATACCGATATTTTTGTCTTTGAGTTTCCATACAATATCCTGAATATCCTGAACAGCAATGGGATCGACACCTGCAAAAGGTTCATCGAGCATAATAAAACGAGGTTCGATGGCCAAACAACGGGCAATCTCGGTGCGTCGTCTTTCACCTCCCGAAAGCCTGTCGCCAATATTTTTCCGTACATGCGCGAGATTAAACTCCGAGATAAGCATCTCGAGCTTTTCCTGCTGGTATTCTCTGCTGAAACTCGTGAATTCGAGTACTGCGCGGATATTATCTTCCACGCTCATTTTTCTGAACACTGACGCTTCCTGAGCGAGATAACCAATGCCAGCCTGAGCCCGCTTGTACACCGGATAGCGTGTAATATCGACTTCATTCAGAAAAATCTTGCCTGAATTGGGTGTTACAAGTCCCGTAGCCATATAGAAAGTAGTGGTTTTTCCGGCACCATTCGGACCAAGCAAACCCACAATTTCACCCTGTTTCACATCGATGGATACATCATTAACGACCATCCTTTTGCCATATTTTTTAAAAAGATGTTCGGTTCGAAGCACCATCCTGTCATTATTCTCCATCATTCACCTCCTGATTTTTTTCTTTCGATTCCTGATTTTCAGCAACCTTAAACCATCCAGCATACATTTCGTAATTATGTGCAATTCTGCGGTTCATCTCATGTGTTTGTTGCGGTTCAGCATCTTTGATATATTTGGCAGGTACTCCACCCCAAATGGTATATGGAGGAATTTTCGTATTGCTAAGCACCAATGATCCGGCCGCTACAATGGCCCCCTCTCCTACTTCGGCATAATCGAGCAACACAGCACCCATTCCAATCAGTGCATAATCGCCTATCTTAGCTCCGTGAATCGTTACATTATGACCTACAGAGACATAATCACCTATCTCCACCACCGACTTCTGGTATAATGTATGCAACACCGATCCATCCTGAATATTCACATGGTTTCCAATTCGGATTGAATTAACATCCCCCCGAAGCACAGCATTGAACCACACCGAACAACCTTTACCCATAATTACATCACCCACAACAGTAGCATTCTCTGCGAGATAACAATCTTCACCTACAACGGGAGTAAATCCCCTGACCGATTTTATTAAAGCCATAAATTCTGATTTTCAAGATAATATTTTTCTGCGTTGATTAAGTCCTGGGCTGTATCAATGCCATGCGAAAGTTCTCTGGTGATGGCAACCTGAATGCGATAACCATGATCGAGCCAACGCAGTTGCTCCAAAGATTCAGCAATTTCGTTTTTCGAAGTTGGCAAACCAACAATTTCTTTTAAAATTGCTTTTTTATAGGCATATATTCCAATATGCGTAAAAAACTCATGATGAGACAGATACAACTCAGCAGGAACCGACCTTAAATAAGGAATAACATTTCTACTGAAATACAAAGCTTCATTCCGGGCATTTAGAACAACCTTAGGGCGGTTCATATCAAAAAGAAAATCCTGTCCGTCGGATGGCAAAACCTGACGAGCCAGGGTGGCAATCTGTGTATGGTCATCGTTGAAGCAACTTGTCAATTGTACGATTTGCTGAGGCTGAATAAATGGTTCATCACCCTGAATATTAATGACAACGTCATATTCGTCGTTCAACTTTTCCAAAGCCTCGTAGCAGCGATCAGTACCACTTCGGTGCAAATCCGAAGTCATAACAGCCACACCACCGAATGACTCCACTTCCCGCTGAATACGTTCATCGTCGGTAGCCACCACCACATCCGGCAACACTTTCAATGCCTGCTCATACACCCTTCGAATCATGGTTTTTCCGCCAATCATAGCTAAAGGTTTCCCGGGGAACCGGGTTGAGGCATACCTGGCCGGGATAATGCATACAAATTTTTTCAAAGCCATTGAAGTCCTTTGGGAGTTGCGATTGCCAGTTCATGCAAGAGCCTGCGTACCCGGCGGAAATTCCGATAAATCAACAGCAGAATAAGTGGTAGAATCGACACGGGAACAGCCTGCACATAAAGAGTTACCAAAATAAAATAAATCAGAATCAGCAGTACATTGATTGCATGGTACCAAAGCATGAGTTTGCGCGTTTTATCCGGCCATACGAGCACAGCTGCAATCAAATTGAGAGGATTGAGCCAGAGCAAATTGTAATTGCTTCCCACCAGTGGATGTTCGGAGAAAAAGGTGAGTATAAACAGCAATACACCAGCGAGTCCGGTGATAGTAAACAGCACGGAATCGAATATGAGACTATTGCGGCGGTTACTTTTCTTGAAAAATGAAAGTGCTACTCCGGGAATCAACCATAATATGAAAATAACTTCAGGAAGGAAAAGCCAAAAAACAGGTTTGCGGGATGAATTATCGGCATAAACCAGCATGCTTATTTCATTCACCAATTTTCGTGTATCTGCCTTTTCGGGATGTACAATTATCCCGCGTTGAAAATTATCGCGGAGCAACATGGGGAGAAAATCCGAACCGGAATTCTTAACCTTTTTATCAGCTTCAGCCCCGAAAACCAGATTGATACCCAGTTCAGCCCAGGGAACTTCAGCCAAATACCGGTTGATGAGTTGTCGGTAAGTTTCGTGCTCATAAGCAGTACCCAGTGTAGTAACGCCATCGATCACCTCCACAATCTTATCGCGAGGTCGTGTAGCACAGTTGTCGAAAGCAAAATTATATCGGTAAATCCTGTTTTCAGGTTCATAATTCTCATTGAGTGCAGTAATTAACATCTTCTTTTCCAGAACATTGAGATTAAGCACCTGTTCCCACACTATTGTATTTCTTTCCTGATATTCCTTCAAGAAGAAATCTGTAGGCGATACCCCAAGAGTATAATCGGTATGCCCCAATAAAAATTTCCAGTAAAAATTTTTGGTATTGAAATCAAAATAACCGTAGCTGTACACCACATCCTGACCTACACTATCGCGAACCCTGATGGCTGTATGACCAAAACGGGTATACAATACTTCACCAGGTTCGCAGGTTAATAAACTAACTATCACTGAATCTGCAAACATCAGTGGACGAGCTTTGAGCTGGGTTGACAACAACAACACAGCCACAAAGAGAAATATTAATTTATTCATATGATAATTCGTTGAAATTGCAGTACAAAAGTAACATTTTTTTGGCCGGTAATACACTAACTTTATATTCAAGATGTTGACAATAATTCAAAAAAATGTTTTTTTTTCATAAAACCTTTGTTTTTATTAAAAAACTGCTAAATTTGTGCTGTAAAACATTGTTGTCAAACATATTTTTTCTATCAACATGGCCAAAAAAGTCGTTCCGGTTATCAAGCCCATCGATGAAATTCTGACGGTTTGGGATGTATTAACTCCGGATGAAAGGCAGTTTGTACGAAGTAATTTTACTGTTCATCATTTCAGGAAAAATGAAATTATTCACTGTGAAGGCGACACGCCTACACACATGATGTTATTGGTAACTGGAAAGGTAAAAGTTTATAAAGAAGGTGTTGGTAGCCGGGCTCAGATTATCAGAATGCTAAAGCCCGGTGAGCATTTCGGGTACAGAGCCATTATTGCTAACGAGAAATATAATACCAATGTCATGGCATTTGAGGCTTCAACTGTTTACATGATCAGGGCTGATATTTTCATTTCGATTCTGAAGCACAACAATGCTTTTTGTTATCGCTTTCTCGAAGAACTTGCCACCGATTTGGGCGCATCGGATGCCCGAACTGTTAATCTGACTCAAAAACATATCCGCGGGCGCCTGGCTGAAGCGCTGCTGATGTTGAAAAAAAACTATGGCATGGAAGAAGACGGTGCCACCATCAATATTTATCTGGCCCGAGAAGATCTTGCCAATTTATCAAACATGACTACCTCCAATGCCATCCGTACGCTTTCCAATTTCACCAACGAACACATCATTGCCATGGACGGGCGTAAACTCAAAATAATGGATGAAGAGAGGTTAGTACGAATCAGCAAAATGGGATAAAACCACACCATGACTGTTAAAGAGATAGAATACACATTTAAATCGGCAGTCAGCTATTTACTTTCAGGAAAAGTAAAACTGGCTCTCGACAAGACTGAAATGCTTGTCGTAGAATTGCAATGGCCTGAAATAAGAGAAGATTTTGAGGAATTGAGTAGAAACTACCGACTGATGCTGCAATATTTTGTACAGGGAGCTGAAGACCCGCAACGGCAGATAGTATACCGTAAACTTATATCAAAATTGCTAAAAATGGTTCATAAACTCCACGAAGAGTTGATGATGCGAAATTCCACTTCCTATGAATACATACAAAAAAGATATTTTCCCCACAAATTACGTTTTCGGTCAATTACTGATTTAGTTGATTCGCTGAAATACTTTCATTCGCAATCGTACATGCTGAAAGATAAAGACATAACACAGCACGAATCAGAACTTAAACGACTGCGAACTAATTTCGAAACATTACTTCCCGATATTTTTGCATTATTCTGGCTCCACACAAGCTTCGATGCTGAATTGAAGGCATGCTATACACAGCTATTGAAACCATCATATCCCGGTATTGCTGAGAAATGCATCATGGTATCGGCGCTCACACTCAATGTGTGGAGGCAATTCGATGATGAAAAACTGATGATGCTGTTTGATGCCTGTAATTCGGCGCATGTGCAGGTAAAACAAAGAGCCCTTGTGGGAATATGCTTTATTCTGACCAAATACAACCAGTATATCAGCTTTTTTCCTGCTATCAGAAACAGGTTAGTATTTCTGACTGATGAACCATCGAGCTCCGAAAATATCAAAAATATACTTTTATTGATCATTGGCAGTGCTGATACTGAGAAAATTACCCGAAAAATGAGAGAAGAAATTCTTCCGGAAGTAATGAAACTCAGTCCGATCATTAAAAATAAATTAGATTCGGATTTGCCCATGAGTGCCGACGATTGGAACGAAGAAAATCCTGAATGGCAGGATATAATCAATGAAAGTGGTGTAGCCGATAAAATCCAGGAGCTCAACGAATTGCATATGGAAGGAGCTGATGTGTATATGAGCACATTTGCCATGCTCAAGAATTTTAGTTTTTTCAACGAAACTGCCAATTGGTTTATGCCTTTCGATCCGGATTTTCAGGACATCAGTAGCCTGTTTCGTACCAGAGACAAATCAATATTAACTGCCTTTATGGCCAATAATATTATTTGCAACTCCGATAAATTCTCGTTTTGTCTGAGTCTTTTACAAATGCCGGCTTCACAAAGAGAATCCATTAGCAGGTCATTCAAAGCCGAATCGTCGCAGATGGAAGAATTGCTCAAAGACGAAAGTCTGATTAACCCCGGGCTAACCGCCCGCAATGAAGCCCGGCAGTACATCCAGGATTTATACCGATTTTTCAAATTGCATCCTCAACATCAGGACTTTAGCGACATGTTCAAACTGGGTCTCGATATTCACAGATCAAATTTCTTTGATATAATTTCTTCTGACAATGAATTAAGGAGTCAGGTAGCTGAATATTATTTCAGCAAAACACATTATCAGCAAGCTATAGAAATTTTCCATGAAATGGTTTCTGAAGGAAATACACCTGCATCAACTTTTCAGAAATTAGGATTTGCATTGCAAAAAACATCCCGCCTTGCCGAAGCATTAGATGCATATAGTAAGGCCGATATCATACAGCCCGACGATCACTGGACAATTAAAAAAATGGCTTTATGTGAACGAATTCTGGGGAATACTGAAAAAGCCCTTGAAAACTACAGGCACGCCGACTTTTTGCAACCGGGCAACAGCCGAACAAACATGCAGATTGCAAACTGTCTGATGATGTTAGCCAAATACCAGGAAGCACTCAGGGTTTATGCTAATCTGGAGAAAAGCGATCCTGAAAACAGGGCTATCTGGAAAGCAACCAGCTGGTGTGCATTTTTATCAGGCAATATCCATCAGGCCGACTACTATGCCGAGAAATTATTGAATGGCAAACCCGACGCCAACGACTTCATGAACAACGGTCATATTGCATTTACACTTAAAAAAAGGGATAAAGCCCTTCAGTTTTACCTCCAAAGTCTGAATATGCTGAATCACAACATCGAATCGTGGGCTGATCAGATGCACAACGACATCGAAGTTTTGGTAGGTAACGGTATTAGTAAAGACGACATGATGCTGATGATTGATGAAGTGTATTTCGTTCATAAAAATCAGCTATGAAAGGCGTAGTTGTTAAAAACACCGGTAGCTGGTATCATGTCAGAACCTGCGATGGTGAAACCTACGAATGTAAAATCAGGGGGAATCTCAGACTGCAGGACATCAAAAGCACCAATCCGGTAGCTGTGGGCGACATCGTATTGTTTACACCGACACACGAAGGTGCCGGACTAATCAGTGAAATTGAAACACGCAGGAACTACATTATCCGCAGGTCATCCAATTTGTCGCGACATTCGCACATTCTGGCAGCAAATCTCGATTTGGCACTTTTGGTTGTTACGGTCAACTATCCCAAAACTTCCACGGTTTTTATCGATCGTTTTATTGCTTCTGCTGAAGCATATCAGGTTTCTGCATGCCTGGTAATCAACAAAATGGACTTGTACGACGACAATGAAACCACCCAAGCAGCCGCGCTTTGTTGCCTGTACGAATCGCTGGGCTATACCACTTTCGGTATTTCTGCTATCGATAAAAACAGCCTTTCAGAATTCAGCCTGTTCCTGGAAAATAAAACAGTTTTGGTTTCAGGCAATTCGGGTGTTGGCAAATCGACTCTGATCAATTCTTTACTGCCTGAATCACTGGCCCGAACAAGCAAAATTTCGGATTACCACAATAAAGGTAAACACACCACTACCTTCTCGGAAATGTACATTTTAGAAAATAAAGCACGTATAATAGACACTCCCGGCATCAAAGGTTTCGGCATAGTGGATATAGATTACAACGAAACAGGACATTATTTCACAGAAATTTTCAGCACATCCAGGAATTGCAAATTCACTAACTGCACACACATTCATGAACCCGGATGTGCAGTGCTCGAAGCTGTTAACAATCATGGTATTAGTCAATCCAGGTATCAAAGTTATCTCAGCATTCTTTCCGATTTTGGAAGTGGAAAATATCGTTAATTCAGGAGAATTATCTTTCGATTTCTTACAAATAATGGTCATTTATTGATATATTTTGCAAAAATCATGCATTTTTGCAAGAACTGTTTGTAATCAATGG
>CAYGJI010000009.1:0-45287 GCA_964350125.1 uncultured Paludibacter sp.
TACGAAATTGTCCAACCTCAAAAGCTAAGGAAACCATTAAATGTCCGCTAATTTACTGTTTTTTTAACATAATTGGAAAATTGAGCTGCAAAATGGGTTAAAAATGGGGAGCCTACACTGCGAAGGTAAATATTTTTCATAGCACCTCAAAAAAGGAAATTACCTAATCATCCTGCCTTTGACTTTTCTCTTTCCTTTTTGTATCTTTGTCCGGCAGCAAAAACAACAATACAGCATGAATTTCTTTGTTTACCGTAATTCTACCGTCGAACACCTGTTCGATAATACCGGTTTTGATTTCTCAGATTATAACGAGATAAACAATGCCCCTGCAACGGCCAATACTTATATTTGGCTGTATCTTTTATCTGTTGACAAATCGGCCGAACGACTATTAACTGAAATTGCAGAGATAACCGAGAAATTCAGCTATGCTTTTCATGCCCTCCCCTCAGGCAAACCATTTTATGTTTTTACATTGTTCAATTTCAACCCTTTGAAGTTCGATAACAGCGACTTCAGCATAGAAAAAAGCATTCACTCATTCAACGAAACGCTGATTAATTTAGCTGCAGCAAATCCGAATCTCAGGATTATTGATATGGCTGATTTTGCTTCCCGGTTTTCACTGAAGGAGCTCGTGGACTGGAAGTATTTTTTCAGTTCGGGCATCATACTCAACCCTAAGCTTTCAGCCAATTTTAAACAATGGTTACTGAACAATGTTGAAAAGATAAATCACATCCGCAAGAAGTGCCTCGTTATCGACCTTGACAACACCATTTGGGGTGGCATTCTTGGAGAAGATGGAGAAGCGGGCATTCAGTCAGGAGGCAATTATCCGGGGAACGCTTTTCAGCATTTTCAGGAGAATCTGGTTAATCTTGCCAAATCAGGAATTATCCTGGCTGTTTGCAGCAAAAACAACGAAGATGAGGTGCTGGAGACATGGAAAAATAATCCCAATCTTATCCTGAAAAAAGAACACATCGCGGCCTACAGAATTAACTGGAATAACAAAGCCGACAACATCCGCGAACTGGCTAAGGAATTAAATATCGGGACTGATTCGATGGTTTTTATCGACGACTATCCTGCCGAGAGGGAGTTGGTTCGAACCTTCCTTCCTGAAGTGGAAACCCCGGACTTCCCCGACCAACCGTATCTGCTGCCGGTATTTTTTGCTGATATCCTTTCACGTTATTTTCAAACATACGGGCTTACAAAAGAAGATGTTGAGAAAACCGCTCAATACAAATCCAATGCTGAACGCGAAACCGAAAAACTGAAATACGGTTCGATGCAGGAATACCTCA
This sequence comes from uncultured Paludibacter sp., assembly GCA_964350125.1. GTDB lineage: Bacteria > Bacteroidota > Bacteroidia > Bacteroidales > Paludibacteraceae > Paludibacter. The sequence continues at coordinate 1,317 of CAYGJI010000009.1, forward strand.
GCAATCTGAATATTGAAATTACGATAAGTACAGCTAACAAATTCAACATCGGCCGCATAGCTCAGATGACACAAAAAACCAATCAGTTTAACCTGACTACGCACCGGTATTCCGAGCATGACATCAACAATTTCATAGCCGGGAATGCAGGCGTTTACTGCCTTGGGGTAAAAGATAAATTTGGAGATAGTGGCATCAGCGGACTGGCAATTATCGTGTTCGATGAAAACAGGAATGCCAGCATCGACACATTTCTTCTGAGCTGCCGCATTCTCGGGAAGAATATTGAGTTCGCATTTATCGACTTCCTCTTAGATAAACTTCAGAAGAAGGACGTACCGGAAGTATTCGGTGCTTTTATTCCAACAACTAAAAACATTCAGGCTGCTGGGTTTTACGAACAGGCCGGATTCGAACTGTCAGATTCAAACGATTCTATCACAAAATACAAACTCGATCTTTCCAATTATATACCAAGCAATAATTATCATATTAAGGTTACCGAAGAATGAAAGAAAAACTGCTGACAATTTTGAAAAAAGTCATGGAAACAAGTAAGATTGATGAAACTGTTTCAAGAAAAAAACTCAATGCGTGGGATTCCCTCAAGCATATTAATCTGATTGTGGAATTGGAAAGCGAATTCGATATCAGCATTGAACCGGAAGAATTTGAATTGCTCACCGATTTCCGTTCAATCGAAAAGCTAATTACTGAAAAAACCTCTGTCTAAGCCATGAAACTGAAGCTATTCCTTACTTTCGACCATGAACTTCCATTGGGGAAACTCAAAACCTCGTACCATGAGGCATTGTTCGGACCAACAGAAAAAGTGATGGATTTAGCTGAGGCAATGGATGTTAAAGTGAATCTTTTTACTGATATTCTTTGTGGTCTCAGATTCAGGGAGTGGGATCATGATCATTTCTATCTTCCCTACACCCAACAGTTAAAAGATGCATTGCTCAGAGGTCACGACGTACAACTACACATTCATCCTCATTGGCTGACAAGCACTTACAGCGATGGCCAGTTTCATGCTTCGGTGGATTTTTCTTTGTCCGACTTCATGAACAACAATCAGTATAAAGGGATTGAAGGTGTCGTTTCGATGGCAACAAAAACGCTTACCGAAATTTGTCAAGCTGCCAAACCCGACTACCAATGCATTGCATATCGGGCGGGCGGTTACAATTTACAGCCTGCAACAGCACAAATTTTTGAAGCGCTTTACAAAGCAGGCATTCGTTATGACAGCTCCATAGCGCGGGGTTATTATTTTAAATCGGGCATATCCGAAGTCGATTTTTCAAAACTCCCTGATCAGGGAAACTGGGTTATCGACCCGAACGACCTAAGCAAGGTTGGTTCTCAGCCGGGTGTCACAGAAATCCCAATCATCACGATTCCGAAATCGCCTTTTGAAGTTCCTACAGCTTTCAAAATGAGAGAAACAGCCCACAGAGCACCGGTTTCGCATGGCCAGGTAATTCATGAAGATGGAAAACGAAGCCTTAAATCAAAACTCAGAGCAATGTTTTGTGACCGGATGATTACGTTCGATAACTATACATTATCCTCCGACTACCTGTTGAAAGCACTTGACTACAACATTCGTAAATACGGAAAAACCGACTTACTGCTATTGAGCATGATTGCCCATCCTAAAAGCATGGGAGATTATTCGTTTCAGCTTATGAAAGAATTCATAGTGAAAGTCCGGTCGAAATATCCTGATGCCGAATTCTGCACATTCAATCAATTGCATCAAGCTAATCATGATTAAGAAAATCGCATATAAACTACTCCCACACGACAATTTTTCGAAGTTGCGCAGTTGGTACTTTACTTCGCAGAAGAAACTGCACCGCAAACTGAGCAAAGAGCAGTTTAGCAATATTCTCACCAATGAAATGGGGATAAAAAAGGGCGACACCCTTTTCATTCATAGCTCGATGGACTATCTGAACATCAGTTTCAGTGCCATGGAATTGCTGAATCTTCTTCTGGAAACTGTTGGCAATGAAGGCACGCTGATTTTTCCTGCATGGCATTTTGGTTATCGGGCTGAAAGCTATCTGCAGCAGGATAATATTTTCGATGTCAGAAAATCGCCGACTATCATGGGACTACTTCCCGAGATGGCACGCAGACACAAAAACGCACACAGGAGCCTCCACCCCACCAATTCGATTATAGCCATTGGCAAAAATGCAGAAGCATTGGTTTCGGAACACCATTCAGACATATATCCCTGCGGAGAAAAAAGTCCGTATTACAAGATGATGCGCTATGGAGCCAGGATTATCGGTTTGGGGGTTACCCCCCATTTTGTTTCGTTTGTACATTGTCCCGAAGACATTATGAAGCAGGAATTTCCTGCCAACACAAGAACGAAACAAGTTTACAGTGCGAAGGTAAGAAAAAGCGATGGCACCCTGATCGAGGTTACAACGCTTGCTGCGCATCAGGATATTACCCAAAGGAATATACCGCTGTTTTTCAGGAAACACATTCCGCGAGCGATTTTTCGCGAATTCAAAATCAGAGGCAATCACTTTCATGTAGCTGATTCTGAACAACTATTCAGGAAAATGGTTGAACTATCAGGGAAAGGCATCACCATTTATTCAGTTTAAACCGTTTCCACTCAACTTCAAACGCTATGCTATCAGAATTCAGATTTCACCACATCGGTTATGCAGTTCACGAAATATCAGAAACCGCAGCATACTACATCAACGCGGGTTGGCAATTGTCTGATGAAATAACCGATAAGAAGCAGAACGCCAAAATTTCATTTCTAACAAGGGAAGGCTTCCCTTTGATAGAGTTAGTTGCCCCGGTGGATGAAAAGTCCCCGGTAGTAGAAATTCTGAAAAAGAATGGCGTAACAGCATACCACATTTGTTACGAAGTGGATGAAATCGATGAGGCCATCAGCAAGCTCAGAAAGCTACAATACCTACAACTCTTCAAACCCGTCGAAGCAATAGCCCTCAACAACAGAAAGATATGCTACCTGTACAACAACAAAACCGGGTTGATTGAGATTATAGAGAAACCTTGACCCAACTTTCCAAGTATCAATAGCCAAACGTTAAAGTTTAGTTAAAAACAAGTTGATTTTGGGTGATCTGACAGTTTAATTCAGTCGATTAAAATTGTAACTTATTGGATTTCAATAGGGGTTTATTTTGAGAATAATTTTGTAGTACCCCGGGATTTTGGTTGTTTAGTATGCATTTCAGAACTTTGCTGTATGCATTTCGATTTATCAGTGCGCCGCAGTCCGGATACAAAAATGCCCGAGAGCTATTTTCGTATCAATGAAAACCACCGCGATTTAGCGGGTGTAGTTCGCAGTCGTATTCTATTGGTACCTGGTTTTATTCCCGAATTGGACGCGAACCAACGAAAGCAGGTAGCTCCATGATTGACCTATTGGAAAGAGAACCGTGAACAGGCAAGCATATTTGCAGTAGAAGAAGCTTATGAACCAATAGTAATAGAATTTGCCTGCAAGTACTGGCATCAGATACAGGAAAGAGGCACATTGGACATCAACCCAGCGAAAGAAAAGAAACGTGTTGAGAAAGATCGGGAGATGGTTTATGAAAACAGCATCAAGAATCGCGGTGCTCGTGATTTGGGTGCGGAATGGCTTTGTTATCAGGCAATAAAGCAATTATGTTTAGAAGAGTTTCTTCGCCTGCGCATTTAATAACGCGCACTGTGTATCACAGCTCGGAATACAAGTTTTTGCGTATCATGCAGGAAAATAGTGCAGCATATTACTTAGTTGGGTTAATCCCGAAGGGTTTATAAAATACTCTGCCATTTTGGAAGGAAATGCCACCGATCCCCATCATTGCCCGACATGGCTGAACAGTAAAAAGAACTCAAGGAGCGGTCGATGAACCGATGGTCCGAAATCACGAGGATTATGTCAACTCAAAAAGTGCTAACCACTACCGCTGAAAATAAGCTTGGAGAGCCGACAAAGATCCAATGGGTCGTCAGATTCAGGATGCCGGACTGATAGTAAAAAAAGAGCCCCAAAAAACAAAGTTACTACATCGGTAATCGATTATGTAATTGATAAAGGGGATACTGAATTACCTGATTTTAAATAATTCAAGATGGGAGCAAATCCTGAAATAGAAATACTCGTTTATGCTGACTGGCATTTATTTGAAGAGCCAAAATTAGCAGGAAGACTATGGTTTTCATCCATCAGAGGCAAGGCAGTGTATTCATTCGAATACAATAATTCATTGGATATTAATATGGTAATGAGCACTTCATCCAATTATCTTATGACTGAAAAGCGGGCACAGGAGATTAAAGCTGATGTTTTAAGAGCTGTTTCCGATTGGCGTAAAGTCGCTGCAAAACTATATTAGCCCTCAAAAAAACCGGATTCGACACGGTATCTCTTGTGTGCAATTGAGGAGATGAGTTTGATTTTGTTTTTTGATAGTGTCCTGTGTAATAATTCTCCTTAGTTAATATAAAACCAGTGCAGCTTTCTCTATAAAATTAGATAATCCGCAAACTTCCACATTACGTTGGAACAGGTAAGAAGAAGAAACTGGTGCTATGATGTATGTTTTATCCGCCTGTATGGTTTCAATTGCGTTCCAAAAACCTTTGGTAACTTGTGGAGCTGATGATGCTTTACACTCTACGGCTATCTTCCGGTTAGCTCTCTCGATGATTAAGTCAAGTTCGTCTCCCGATGCACTTCGGTAGAAAGAAAATTTACAATCATGCAATGATGAAATAATAGTCTCAATCACAAAACCCTCCCATGATGATCCAAAAACGGGATTACCCATCAGCGCATTGAAATCGCTGATTTGCAGCAGGCGATGTAATAAGCCACTATCTCTGACGTAAATTTTTGGAGATTTAATCAGTCGTTTTTTAATGTTCTTCTCATATGGAGGTAATGAACGAATTATGAAGGTCTGCTCCATCAAATCAATATACCTCCGAACTGTTTGATAAGTTACACCCAGAGATTCTCCTAATTTCGAAGAATTAAATAATTGTCCCTGATTATGTGCACACATTGTCAGGAGTCTTCGTAGTTGCATGGCCGGGATTTGAAAACCAAGCTGTGGAATGTCCCGTTCTACATATGTCCGAAGGAAATTTTCTCTCCAAAGTACACTACCTTGTTCTGACTGCGCGAGATAGCTGTCAGGATAGCCCCCTCTTAGCCATAATTTATTCAATTCAAAATCGGTTTCCTGTTCTAACTCTTTGACAGTAAATGGAGTTAGTTCAATAAGACCGACTCTTCCCGCCAATGATTCCGATGTTTTTTGTATGAGATTCTGCGAAGCTGAACCGAGTAAGATAAAACGACATGATCGGCGATGCCGATCTATCTCACTTCGTAATACAGAAAAAAGTTCAGGAACCAGCTGAATTTCGTCTAAACAGATTGTTAGATGCTCATTAGCCTGAAAAAAGAGCCCGGGTTCCTTTAACTTGTTTAAATCGTCCAGATTTTGGAGGTCTAAATACAGGTAAGCATCTGGGTTTTTATACAGCATTTTAACTAAAGTGGACTTTCCACATTGTCTAGGACCTAAAATTGTAACAGCAGGGAATATGTTTAAATTCTCATTTACAAATGATTGTATGTTTCTGTTTATTAATTTGTGCATATCATAAATATGATTTCTATTTTGCACGAAGATAGTGATTGTATTTTTAATGACCAAATATATTTCAAAACATCGATTTAGAAGCATCTACCCATTCAACTTTTATCATTTTGATAGAAGATCAGGATGGTTTTCGATGCTAACAAGAGCATCAATTAATTATTTATGTTGTTTTTTATTACATTTAAAATATGACATTATTTTCTTCCTGTTACTTATGTAAAGGTTTGGCGATAAACTTTCGTCTTCTGTAGCAATATCGAGTTACAATGCCCAATTGAATTCACAAATCATTTTTTATCAATTCCTAATCAGCTTGCCACTCCCAAGCATTTGCCCCTCACACAATATCCTGTACGTAAAAATCCGCCCCGAAGATGTACTGAAATCTTCTTCGGTCAATGTGATTTCGTTGGTACCGGGTTGTGCATCAAGGGTTTTTCGGGTTATCTCCCTACCCATCATGTCAGATAAGATGAGTTTGGCGGTTGCAGGAGTTTCGATCGTAAAATAAATGCTGGTTTGGTTGCTGAATGGGTTGGGGTAGGCCTTAGTGGCTGCTACCATTTGCAGCTCCACAAGTTCTACTCCGCTGATGAGTGCTATCTGACTATCCATCCAAGCCAATCGATCGCGAATCCAGTTTTTCAGGTAGTTTACTTCGTTGAGATAACTCCCACCTATATAGTTGTTTGGCCATACATAGGTGTTCAATACTTTGAATTTTTGGAAGTTACGATGCTGGGCATTGGACAGAACCGTTGCGCAGGAATCAATGAATCGGTTGAAATTATTGAGGCTGAAAGTGCTGTTACGCAACACATTCCACCGATTGCGCAGGTGAAATTCGAAAAAGGAGTCGGTTCTGAATTTATCCCACCAGAAAGTAATACCATAGGCATCACCATTGCCAACACCATCGACCACCCAACCGGCTGTTTGTCCGGCGCTGAAGAAATTGGCATTACCGAAAGCAATATTGTAATCCCAAAACGGGCCCATGATGATGTTTGGATTAATGCTGTTCCTGTCTTTGTAGAAGAAGGTGCTCACACGGTTTGCATCGAGATTGCGACTGATTTCGTTGAGGATGTAATAATCGACAAACGACTGTATGTCAATGTAATTGCGGTAACCCTTTACCGGATCTTTGAAGTCGTTGCCCCATAGTGCTGTTTCGAAATTGGTTACATGATTTCGGATGTAGTCGCGCTGAACCTGTGTCAACTCATCGAATGTGGGGTCAACATAGCTGATGGGTACTGTTTGCTGATTGTTTCGTGCACGAAAAGGTGAAACCCAGTAACCCGGATCGGGTCGATCGATTTTCAACACATAGCCACCTGTCAATGCATCGCCCGAAGCGTCGGTCGGTTTTAATTTTGCCAAATTCAGCCTGTTCCTATCTATTTTGATTACTTCGGTAAGCACATATACCCCACGATACTCGTTGTTGATGAATACTTCGCAGAAACGTGTTCGTGGCGACCACCGACCCATCAGATTGCCGAAGTGGTAGGCTAATGCATTGCGCATGAGCGACTTGTCGGAATATGGGCCATGCAACACCCAATCGTTTTCGTGAGGCATACCTAATAGCGACACATTGAAATTTTCGCCCATTGGATTGCGTGTTTCAACCCGGTATCCCTTTTTCTCGAACATTTGCGAACTCGATCCCCTGATTTCGATGCCAATGTGTCCGTCGAATTCAAATTCGGTATCGTTCAGTTTATTGATACCGGTCGGACTGTTAAGCACTTTCATTTTGGCTGTGATTTTAGGCTCATCCACAATGGTTTGACCTTCGGTATCGATTAGCAAAAGCGGCAAATCAAACTCACTGAAGTCGACCGGATCAGTAAACCAGGAAGGTACGGGTTTAAAAATGGTATTGCTACTGTTGATGTAACCGTGCAGAAATACTGCGCCACTCATATCGCTCGACTGGAGGTTGAAGTTCAGAATTTGTACCGCTATCGTATTCACACCCTGCCTGAGTACCGACGTTTTCAGTTCGACTCTCTCAGGTAACATACCACGAAAAAGGTTTGCTTCCCGATCCTGAGTTACCAGCGAATTAAATAGCGGAGGATTTGCACTAATGTTGGAAGAGCGAGCTACTTCTACACCATTGATATAACATACAAAGGCATCGTCGTAATCTACATCGAGCAAAATCCTTTCGATGATGGAAGGCACCTGCACCAGAAAATTTCTTCGGATATACACCGAATTAGATGCCGGAATAACGGTTGTATCATCATTGTCGCCATACCCGAAACCACCCTGACCCATTTGCCAGCCTGAATCATTGAAATTCTGCTGAAACCAGCCTGACGGTGGTTCTGAAGTGGCAGGAAGATATCGCCACAGATCGCTCGCAAGCACAATTGATTCCCAGTGTTTCTGAGCAAAAATGGTGGATGCTGTGGTTATTAGTAAAAGAATTATGATTGATTTCTTCATACTGAATTTTTACACTCGTCATTGTTATTTTTCAAAAAAGTTAGAAGCAATTTATTTCATCACCCTGACTTCATAAACTCCTCCTGCAACAAATCCCGGCTCTGCTTCAAATTTTACAGTAAGAATTCCCGCGGAATTGGCCACAATATTTTTGTCGATCGGATATTCGACTGTAACAAACCGGTCGCCTGCTTTCCCGTCGAGATGAACTTTTGCAATTTCCTGATTATTAATCAGTATACGAAAACGGCGATCGCGATCTGGCCCGTAATATGTCACACTTAGTTTTGTTGTCAGCTTGTTCGGATCTTTCATTTGATAACTGAACCAACCACGTGCATCGCGCCAATGTCGGTTGCTGTGTACGCCAATTTGCGAATCTTCAAACTGAACAAAATGATCGGATTCGGGCTGTTGCTGGCCCGGAAATACCATATCGATGGTGGCTTCCTGTAGTTTGTTCAGCGCTTTTTCTTCATCCTCCTGTTTTTGCTGTATTTGCTGCTTGTGTTCAGGCGATAGTACCTGCCAGTAAATGATATAACGCGAACTGTGAATACCGAAAAATGGTTCAAGAATCAGATTGCCCGCTTTTCCATCGGTAATATTCTTGCTTAATGTGAAAGAAAGTGGTTTGCCTTTTACCGGTATAAGTTCCTGAGCGAGTTTCTTGCGATTGTTGGTGATTAGTGCCGGAACTTCATTCAGCGGAATTTTCGGACCGGTAGCAATATGTCCGCCACGACTGTCGTCGGCAAACAAGCCGGTCATGTTTTCGGTATTTGTTCTTGCAGCTAACACGATTGGCCCATGTACAAAAGCCACATAATCCGACCCATCGGGCAGGTTTTCGATGCGGGTTTGCATCGGAAGACTGATCCTTATTTTATCGCCTGTTTTCCAGGTGCGGGAAATCGAAATATATGAGCCGGGACTGTGAGTGAAGCGATGTTTTTTTCCGTTAACCCTGATTTCCATGCCCTGTTGAGTAACCCATGAGGGATATCTGATGTGCAGACTAAAATCTCTCTTTGGTGATGTTTCGATTATAATAGTAGCATTATCACTCATTGGGAAGTTGGTTTCCTGTCTGATTTTCAGCCCTTTGTCAGCCCAGTTTAATTTTGAAGCTACAAAAAGATTGACCCACACATCGTGGTTATTGTGCGAGTATATCAGCTCATTGTATTTGGCGTGATTTTCAATGCCTGAACCAACGCAACACCAGAAGCTTGTATTTACCTGCGAGTAAACGCGGTAATGTCCCGGGCGCATGGGTGTGAAATACACAAAACCGCCGTCGGGATGTTGAGATGAAAGGATGTGGTTATACATCGCCCGTTCGTAGTAGTCGATGTATTTTTCCGCTCCGTCAGTTTCAAACAAAAAGCGACTCAGTTTCATCATGTTGTAAGTGTTGCAGGTTTCAGGACCTTCTTCACTGCTAATCATGGATGAAAAATCGTCGATAGGATGAAAATGTTCGCGCACACTGTTTCCGCCTATAACACATGATCGGTTATGCACCACTGTTTCCCAGAAGAAACGTGCAGCATTGCGGTATTGCTGGTCGTTGGCGATTTGTGCAATACGCTCGAAACCAACCACTTTTGGGATTTGCGTATTGGCATGCATCCCATTCAGCTGGTCTTTGGCTTCGGCCAGGGGATTTAAAACCACATGATGAGAAAAACGATAAGCAAGTTCAAGGTATTTTCTCTCGCCTGTTATTTCGGCCACATCTGCAAAAACCTCATTCAATCCGCCATGTTCCGAGCGGAGGATATTTTGCATCTGCCTTTCGCTGAATTCCGAAGTGAGATCAACCATCCAGTCGGTAAACCGAATCAGCATCTTTTTAGCCTTTTCGTTGCCTGTATAAAGCCACGCATCGCGTAATCCGGCATAGGTTTTATGGATGTTGTACAGTGGTACCCATTTTCCGTTCATATCGAAAGCACCAATGCGATGACGACCTTCAGCAATTTCCTGCCAGAGTTTTTTGCTGCCCGGAACACCGCCGATATAGCCATCGCCATAAGCTTGTTGGCAGCGCTCCATTTGATCGATCATATAATTGAGACGATTCAGCAATTCCTTTTCGCCGGTTGCTGCATACATCAGCGACAAGGCAGTAAGGTAATGTCCGCCAATATGACCGTCGAGGCCTGTCGATTCCCAGTTGGGATAAGCCGGTTTAACAGGCTCAAGGCCTGATTCACGCAGAAAAGGAGCCAGCAGTCTATCGGGATCGAGTGCCAAAATGTACTGCAAATCGGTATTTTGTGCATCCCTGAAAATTCCCGGAAGCAACTGAACTTGCTGAGGCTTAAACGAATGTCGCTTCGAACTGCAACATCCTGAGTGGTTATGAGTATTTGCTGCTACATCTAAACTTGATGTCAGCATTATAAAGAGAACAAATTTTGGAAAATATAAGTGCATCACGAAATTGATTTATTGGGTTTTAATGCGAATGAGTGTGAATGAATAGGGATGCAAAGTGCAGTTAAACTGATTTCCAGTTGTGATATTGTCAGTCACCGGAACAGCCTGTCTGTCGGCCGGATCGCCTTTCAAAACTGTGCGTGAAGCAGTTGTAGCTGGTTTTACTCCTTCCAGATTTACTGCTGTTTCTATCTTTACCGGCAGGATATTCACTAATTTGATAATAAGATCACCGGTTTTCGAATCGCGAACCACAGAGCTTGCAACCCTTTTTCTGACATCGAAATTATCATTGGACAAGTTTAGTTTGTTTTCGATGTAATAATCGCCGGAATTTAGACCGTACATTTTTTGCACATAATATCCCACCGTGGGTTTAACTTCGGTATTGTTGAAATATATGAGGTTTGGATTCCACTGCGTAAAACCTTCTTTTGCCAACAATGGTGCGTATGAAGTCATGCTGACAATATCGCCGTTTCTCTCTAATGCTGTAAGATAATGTGCCTCGGCCAGTGCAGTTTCGATGTTGTTGGGACGGCCGGGTAGATGTGCTGCATATTCGCCCAGATACACTTTGGAACCCTTGCGGTCGTAGTTATCATAAAAATTGTTGTTGTGGATAAACCAGCCAGGCGTTTGATAATAATGCTCGTCCATCATGGGAATGTTCAGTTTACGGGCAATTTTCCAGCCTTCCACATAGTCGGTACCTTCGTTGAAAGGTCCTGCTGTGCCAATAACCACAATTTCGGGATGTTTTTCTTTTACAGCATTGAAAATCATGGTAAAACGTTCTTCAAAAATATCGTTGATGAGGTCTTCGTTGCCCACACCCACATATTTGAGGTTAAAAGGAGCGGGATGTCCGGCCTGAGCACGCATTTTAGCTAATGTTGATTTTTTGGGGTCGCCATTGGCCCATTCAATCAGGTCGAGTACTTCCTGCACATAATCGTGCATTTCGCACATGGGTATACCGCCCTGCTGACCATAGCCACCTACGGACGAATTCTGACAAGGAACACCTGCGGGAACAACCGGAATTGGCTCAGCACCAATGTCTTTGCAGAATTGAAAATATTCGAAATATCCGAGTCCCATCGACTGGTGGTAATTCCAGATATTGGGTTGCGGTTTGCGGCTTTCGAGCGCACCAATTGTATTTTTCCAGCGGTACATATTGTGCAACCCATCGCCATGAGCCACACAACCTCCGGGGAATCGCATGAACCGCGGTTTAATGTCGGCAATGGTTTGTGCCAGATCGGCCCGCAAACCGTTTTTGCGGTTCATGAAAGTTTTTTGCGGGAACAGCGAAATCATATCAAGATGCAGCACACCGGCCGATTGCGGAATAATTTCGAGTTTCGCATCCGAAGCTGTTTTGGTAGCTTTGATTACAGTTTCAAGTTTTTTCCATTTTTTGGAAGCAGAATTAATCACCACACTACCATAATCTTCATTGTTTTTACCAGTCAGGCGCACAGTCAGTTTTATTTTCCTACCTGATGGATTTCTGACAAAAGCCGAAAAATCGTACAAATCGCCTGCTTTCAGAGCAATTCCATTGAAACCTTCATTTTGTAGGGCTGCTCCCGCTTTTGATATATTCAGCACCGCAAAATGTTTGTTGTTGGGGTGAACCGGATTTACAGAGTCGATGTCGAAGTTTGCATTTTGGCCTGCAAGTGTCCATGATTTGCGGTTGTTCCACGCAATATCACGATATCGTTTGTCGGCAGGATGATATTCGAACCCCCGGTTTTGAATGAGCTCAGCATACAAACCACCATCAGCAGCATAATTGATATCTTCGTAAAAAATACCAATGAGTTTATCGCTGATGGGCTTTACATTGGCAGTTTTTACCGTAAGCGTGGCGTTCAGTGCCTGTAATCCGGCGTATCTTGTAGCATCCTCGCGGGTGGTTTCATCGTGACGAGCCTTTTTAATCTGTTCGGTATCGTATTTTTCGATGATGGTTTTCAGTTCTTTAGCCGAAATTTTACGGATAGTGCCCGTCTCCTTGTTTTGGTTGAGGATGATTTCTTCACGGAGATTCAAGCGCACACTTTCATCTGCTTTAACGGCAGGTGTGAATTTCTTAAAATCACGTGTGGTAGTGCTGAAAACATCCGGTTTATTGTCGGGGCTGTCGCTTAACCAACTAATCAGATAATGGTCATTTTTAGCCTGATAACTCACTTCAGGTAGTCTGATATTTCGGTTCGGCAACATGCGCGGGTAGATTTGCGGGTACCAGTAAACCAGATCATCGGAATAAGAGTGAGCGAAAACACCTTCATTATCGTTCAAACTCCAGATGCAGTGCCAGCGGAGATTTTCATCCTGAAAAAGGAAAGGTGTAATCAGCCTTTTTTGCCATCCCCAGTTACCGTAATCGCAAAAAAGATAGCGAAATTCGGGACCGATGGCATTCCAGTTATTGCGGTCGTAGCTCCAGGCATAATGCATGCCATTACGACTACCGTTTTTGGTAGTAGAGTAAGTGAAAAGATATGCTGAGTCGGTATCCAGCGCTTTGTATGAAGCAAAAACCGGCCAGCAGGAAAGTAACAATAGCAGACTGATTAAGTGTTTTTTCATGATTCGTAAAATAGTTTTCAATTATGCAAAGATAACCCAAAAGAGGGTGAGCAGGGTGGATAAATGTTGCAATAGGGAGGATGAAAAGGCAAAACAATACAGTTTGATGCAATTGATACATTTACTTAAAGTATTTGGTACAATACTGATAAATGCAATAGGTCTTTATAATTATCTTTGCACCGTTGCGATATTCAACCCGAAGTATTTAATTGTAATGATCATGAAACACAATTGTATGATTTTATCCTTTCAGAAAGTCTTTGTTTATTTAGTAGCTATTTTGTTTTTTTTCCCATGGTCGTTACAATCGCAGAAGCAAATTATCATTGATCCGGCGATAAAACATCAAACAATTTATGGATTTGGGGCATCCGACGCATGGAATGCAGATTTTGTGGGTCGTTACTGGTCGTTGAGTGTTAGAAACGATCTGGCCCAAAAGCTTTTTTCACAGAAGTTTAATGCGAATGGTACACCCGAAGGAATTGGTTTGTCGCGCTGGCGTTTTAATGTTGGCGCGGGAAGTGCCGAACAGGGAACAGCCAGTAACATAGAAATGGAGGAACGCAGGGCCGAATGTTTTATGAACGCAGACGGCACTTACAACTGGAATAAGCAGTTGGGACAGCAATGGTTTCTACGTAAGGCGAAGGAGCATGGTGTGGAGCATCTTGTAGCTTTTCTGAACAGTCCGCCCCGCTTTTACACCCTGAATGGCAGGGCTAACAGCAACAATACCAACCGCAATGGAAACACCAACCTGAAAGCTGATCATTACGACGAATTTGCTGAGTTTATGGCAACAGTGTTGAAGTATTTCAGTGATGAGGGACTTGCCTTTTCTCAGATTAGTCCGGTAAATGAGCCTCAATATGAATGGAACAGCGGACAGGAAGGTTGCCCGTGGACAAATACAGAGATTAAAACCCTGGCAGTGGAACTCAATGCGGCAATTCTAAGAAAAGGACTGGATACCAAAATGTTGCTGGCAGAAGCAGCCAGTTATGATTATATACACAAGGTGCAGGGCGATGCGAACAAAAGCGACCAGATTTGGAAATTTTTCAATGCTTCGCGTCCCGAGTATCTGGGTAATTTGTCGCAAATGTTACCCGGTATCTGTGCTCATTCGTACTGGACCGACGATTCGGATTCCCGGATTATTGAAGCAAGGGCCAACATCCTGCGCGAGAGCAGAGAGCAGGGTAATATCGAATTATATCAAACCGAATACAACCTCTTATCGAAAAGTTTCAGTACCAAACTTGAAAACACCATCTTTCTGGCCAAAATGATTTATGCCGATCTGGCTATAGCCAACATGTCGGTGTGGGATTACTGGACTGCGATGGAGAGAGAACGATGGAGTCAGCTTAACCGGTTTTATCTGGTCCGACTACGCCCCACAGGCGGAGATTACGGGGTGCTGACTGCAGGTGGTTCGGTTACCTACGACAAGAATCTTTGGGCATTAGGGAATTACAGTCTTTTTATACGGCCGGGATATCAAAGAATTGATTTGAGTGGCGCCACCGATTTGAATAGTTTGATGGCAACGGCTTATTTGTCGCCCGATACTTCGCGCATGGTGCTGGTATATGTCAATTGGGGAACAGCAGCCGAAACGGTGCAGCATAATTTCAGAAATTTACCTGATGGCTACCAGATTAAAAATATTGTTCCCTATATTACCGATAATTCAAATAACCTGGCACCAAAATCAGCTATAGCACAGGGCGATGTATATAGCATTCCCGCACGTTCGGTCGTTACCCTCGTTGTAAATCTTGAGTCGGAAAAAACTACCTTAAATACCGGAAAAGCATCTGAACTGAAATTATATCCAAATCCTGCACAAGCTACAATATATATTGAATCTGAAAATCTCAGAAATGCAAAATACTCGATTACCGACATTCAGGGGAAAATGATTGTAGAAGGACAATTAGGTGATGAAAGCAAACATAGTATCAGTCTGATTCATTTACCTGCAGGGAGTTATATTTTCCATTCGGGAGAGTTTTCTTCCAGGTTTGTGCTCGAATAGTTTGTGCTCGAATAGAATTAAGTCAATTTTTGAAAATTGAAATCAATAGTATAACAATCAAGAAAAATAACTATGAGAAAAGTCAGGATTATTACACTCATATTTGCGAGAAACCGGCCGACTGGAAGGATAAGAGGATAGTAATCCATTTCGGAGCAGTTAAATCTTCATTCTATGTATTTGTAAACGGGATGAAAGTAGGTTATTCGCAGGATTCGAAGATGCAGGCTGAATTTGATATTACACCCTATGTAAAAGCAGGGGCTGATAATGTGCTGGCTGTTGAAGTTTATCGTTTTTCGAAAGGCTCGTACAGCTCACTATCCTCATGATCCTTATTTTTATGAATTGTGCAACCGCTACGGAATTTATGTGGTTGATGAAGCGAATATTGAATCGCATGGTTTGGGCGCCGCTTTGCAGAATGTAATTGATAGTTCTCGTCATGTGTCGAGCGATCCTGCATGGAAACCCATGCATCTCGACAGGATGGAGCGGATGTTTCAGCGCGATAAGAATCATCCTTCGGTTATTATCTGGTCGATGGGGAATGAATAAGGAACGCTGTCGAAATACGCATTGAACGGATTCGATTATATCAAATCTCCCTTAGTGCCTGATTTTTACCGCGTTCCGGTAGATAATGATCAGTGGGACAGGGAGAATGACCGATGGTCGTCCTGTTCGCTACCCTTACGAGTTAAAAACAGAAAGCGACTATTATCTCAACATCGATTTTGGTCAAAAGGGAGTGGGTGGCGACAATTCCTGGGGAAATCCCGTGCATGTGCCTTACCGCATCCTGTTGAGATATTATGAATATGCTTATGAGATAATCCCTATGAATCAGAAATAGGTGCTATTTTGCTGAAACAAAGCTCACAACCGACCTTGCAGGCACCATGGTAACAGAACCACTCTTAACTGTGGGTTGAGGCATCAGGTCGTTGCCGGGCTGGTCGTTGGTGAGATAAGGAATAAACTGTCTTTTCGAATTATCTACTTTCAGTTCAATCGGTAGTTCTTTATTGCTGTAATTAATGGCAACAATTACTACCGATTGATCTGAATTTTTGTAAGCCGAGAGCATCAGTCCTTTGGGGTCGGTATGCGACTCGGCGTCTTTCGGGTTGTTCAGTTTGTTTACTTCCAACCTTACTGCGCCCGGTCTGATGAAGCGGCTGTAATTGCCCAGTACCCACATCAGTTTGGAGTCGCAGTATTCGCCATCCACGAGACTTGCGTCGGGTTTGGCGAGTATCAAACCATCCTTATAATCGCCTGTAGCAACCGAGCGCCACCACTGCCAGGCCGAAGCATTGGCATACACCAGATCGTGATGAATGACACGGGCCACATAGAGTGCGGTTTTCATGCTGCGGTCGAAGCCCCCTCCGCCACCAATTTCAGTATCATTGCTCATGATGCAAACTTCAGTCTGCCAGAATCTTACGTTGTGTTTACGAAGCACTTCCCCCATTTCAATCCTGATTTTTCGCAGGTCGGAGAGGGGAGTGTTGGTCCAGTAACTGTGAGCAGCCATAAGCCGTGGCACATTAGGTACATTTCCGATGTAGGTTTCGGTACTGTCAGCACTGAAAAACGACTGAATCTGAAATCCCCTATCGGGTTTTACATAAGGATGAGTGCGATACATGCAATTATAATCGAACGATTCGGTAACTAATAGCTGCGTTTTGATATTGCGTTTTTCAAATTCTTTTCCGGTCAGACGAACAGTTCGGGCAATTTCGGCATTGGTTGCAGCGGTTCCTTCCTGTTTGGGGCCTACCCAGTTCCAGTGGCCGTCGGGTTCGTTAAACGGACTCAGGTAATCGAGCGTGATGCCTTCGTGTTTTTGCAGTCCTTCGACTACATCGGCCATGAACCCTGCAAAATCGTCGTAATGTTCTTCTTTGAGATTAAAAGTACCGCCCCGTCCGGTATTGGTTGCCAGTCCGTTTTGCGTCCAGTAAACCGGTGCCGACAAAATAAATCCGAGAAACTGATCGACGCCCCGTTTTTTGGCCAGTTGCATGAAATGCCGCTGACCGGCCTGCTTGGTCCAGTCGTATGTGCCATCGGCCTTCAGAAAACATTCGGCACGGGTCCATACACTACCTATGCCGCTCGCTTCGCCCTGTTCGGTACTGCCTGCGCCGATATTAAACCGCCAAAGCGAAAGACCTATCCCTTTGGGTTTTCCATCCGGAGTATTTTCAGTGCTGAAAAGCCAGTCGGCGATTTGCTCCTGCTTGTGCTGAGGCCACAGTCCGATAAACTGCATACTCCAGCCATCGGAAGCGCTGAAATTGTCGATGGTTTGATGTTTTTCGGCGCTATTGACAATATACGTAGCTATTTCCTGATTGTTCTTATCTGATGTGTTTTGTGTCTGACAACTCATGCAACACAATACAAGGCTACAAAGCAATAACATTCGTCCCGTTACAAGCAAGTGTGATTTCATGTTCTTTTTCAATTTGAAGTGATTTATCTTGTGATATTATCGCAAAGATGGAATTACATTCTCAGAAACAATATCTGAAAAGCAACATTTTTTTCATCTATTGTAACATTTTATCAACATGGTCTCAAAAGTGTCATGTATGAGGGTTCAGAGTTGCATGCTTTCAGGGAATTATGTTACTTTGTAATTCCAAATAATTCTGATATACTGCATGAAAACTCACATTTCAAATACTTTCCGGATATTGCTGCTTATTGGATTTCTTCTTTTCAATATTATCTCTGATTTATACCCGAATTTTGTGTACCGATACACTACCGAACAGTCGCTTGCAGGTAATACAGTGTACAGCATTTTGCAGGATAAACTGGGAATGATTTGGATTGCAACGGAAGAAGGTCTTAATAAATTTGAGGGCAGAGAGTTTACACATTTTGCAGTTGGAAAGGGGAGATATTCGCTTACACACAACAGGGCGCAGACTTTATTGCTGGCACCTGATGGCAATGTTTGGGTTGGTACTTCCGACGGATTGAACATTTACGATTATAAGACCGACAGCATCATCAGGGTGGATACAATTTCAGCACCACTCAGGTTATTGTACAACGATATAACCTACCTGACATCTAATAATTCCAAAAGCATCATCTGGGTTGGTACTTATGGCAATGGTGTTCATTTTTTTGAACACAAAACGCAGAAATTCAGGAGATTGCAATTGCCTTCTGTTGCAGGAATGATTATGCCCAATTATGTGGTAAGTTTGTTGGAGGATGATAATCAGCGACTATGGATCGGTACCCGACACAATGGTTTATATTGTTACAATATACAAAATCGCAGCCTCCGTTATTATCCGTTGCCCGAATCGGAAAAATTTATCAGAGCCATCTATCAGGATAGTTTCCGCAGGATTTGGATAGGTACTTCCGATGGTTGTTACGTGTATAATGAAACAAGCGATAAGCCTGAGAAAGTGAAATATCCTGATGTTCTTTCCCAAAATTCAGTTGGAGCCATAACCGAGGATTCGCAGGGAAGAATATGGATTGGAACAGAGTTGAACGGTGCCGGAGATAATGTGGTTCACTTTTCGGTTCGTTCTTTTTCTCTTACTCAACGTTTCGATTATCAAACATTAAGTTATGGTTCATCCAGTGGGAAACTGAATTGTCCTTCCATCAACGCCCTTTTTGCCGATCGCGATAATAATATGTGGATTGGCACTGCCTGGGGAGGATTGAATATGGTGAGGGGAATTCCGCCCAAGTTTAAACTGTACAGGCATGATAGTGATACGAAGACGTCCATTCCAAATTCTCCGGTTACCGCATTATTTTCGCGACAAAACGAAGTTTATATTGCTACCATGGGTACCGATGAATATGGGGTGGGGAAGTTAAATATAGCTACAGGTACATTCAGCGGTTTTACAGCCGACAGTCGCCTGCGGAATTTTATATATCAATCGGTTTTGGAGGATCATGAAGGGAATGTTTGGATAGGTACCTACAACAAAGGTTTGATCAAAACCGACAGGAATGGCCGGTTTCTGCAACATTTCACCAGCAATGCTGCTGATGCTAACTCATTGCCCGACAACGATATTCGTGCACTGAGTTTGTCGATTGATAAACAGAAATTATGGATATCGACCAGCCACGGAGTTGCATTTTATGACTTTAAGAACAAGGCGACCGGCAGGCTTCCTGTATTTCCGAATCGGGTTGGTGTAAGATGTATTCAGGAGGATAATGACGGAACTTTGTGGATTGGAACCTATGGAGAGGGAATTGTTAATTATAATCCGTCGACCGGCAATATAATTCGAAATCCTCAGGGATTCAATCCCGGAATAATCAATCATTTACTGATAAATTCCGACAGTGTTTGGGTAGCTACACATAGCCGAGGTCTGATGTTGTATCTGAAGAAATCCCGGAATTATGTGTTGTACACCGACACACAAACCGGATTGAAGAATGTTAAAGCAGTAATCAGAGACAACACCGGGCAAATTTGGTTTAGCACCAGCAAAGGTATTTCCAGTCTGAATCCAACAACAAAAGAGATTAAAACATACAGTTCGCAGGATGGTGTTCAGGGCGGTGATTTTACTGATCGCTCGGCAGTAGCCACATCCAACGGTCACCTCGTTTTTGCAGGTTTTGCAGGTGTCAATGTTTTTCATCCTCAGGATGTTATTAAGAACGACAAATGCCCGCCTGTGGTTTTTACCCGCCTGCTTGTATTCAATGATCCGGTTTTTCCTTCATATGGAAAGAATGCAAAGTCGATCATCAGGAAAAATATCGGATTAGCAAGCGAAATAGTGTTGAAACATCATCAGTCTGTTTTTACCATCGATTTTGCAGCCATAAACTACAGTGCATCCCAAAAAATTCAATATGCCTATTTGCTCCAGGGCTCTGATGCGACATGGAACGATATGGGAAACCGAAACAGTGTAACATTCCGAAATCTAAAACCCGGAAATTATGTATTGAAAGTCAGGGCGTCGAGCCCCGATGCTGTGTGGAGCGATGAAAATATACGAAGTATCAGTATTCGCATTCTCCCTCCGGTTTGGCAAACTGTTTGGGCTTATTTGTTTTATTTCCTGATTATACTTGTTTTGTTTTATTTTGCCTGGCAATATGCAACCATCCGAATCCGTGCAAATAACAGTTTGAAAATCGAAAGAGCACGAAGAGAACAGGAAGAAATGCTTCATCAGGAGAAGCTTCAGTTTTTTACCAATATATCACATGAGTTCAGAACGCCACTTACTTTGATAATTAGTCCATTGGAAAAAATGCAACAGGAAGAATCCGACAAAAACAAAAAGCTACATTTTCATTTGATGCTAAAGAATGCCCGCCATTTGCTAAGCATGGTTAATCAGCTGCTTGATTTCAGAAAAGCTGAACGTGGGCAAATGAAATTAAAGGTGCAACAGATAGAGCTTGTTTCAGTGTTTTCAGATATATTATCAACTTTTGATGAGCTGCGGCGTGAGAAGAAAATTCAGTTTGAATTTATCCATGATGCCCCAAATACAGAGGCCTGGATTGATTTGGATGTGTTGACCAAATCTATGTTTAATTTACTTTCAAATGCTTACAAGTTTTGCCCTGAATGTGCTGTGATTTCGGTGACATTAACAGAATTTTTGAATGAAAAGTCGCATCGTTGGATAAGAGTGGTTGTTGCTGATAATGGAGAAGGCATACAAGCTGATGATATCCCCCTGATTTTTAATCGTTTTTATCAGGGTAAGGGTCAGAGATCCTCAAATAAAGGGTCAGGAATAGGTTTGCATCTGACACGTTCGCTAATAGAATTACACCATGGAATTATTGCTGTGGAAAGTTTACCGGGAATACGAACAGCTTTTACCTTCGAATTGCCCATCGATCGAAATGCCTTTTATCAGGAGGAAGTGATGATAGATTTTGAATCAACTTCTGACAATTCTCACGGAATTATAACTGAATCCACTGATGATAACTACCTGGTTCCTAAGTTAAGCCATCCTCACCGTAAGAAAATTCTGATTGTTGAGGATAATGAAGATATCCGGCATTATATCCGGAGTATACTGGGGGAGGCGTACAGAATTGAAGAAGCTGGGAATGGTCAGGTTGCCCTTGAAATGGTTGGCCGTGATGATTATGATTTAATAATCAGCGACTTAATGATGCCTGAGATGGATGGCATGGAGATGTGTAAGCAGTTGAAAGGTTCTATAGAGACCAGTCATATCCCCATTATTTTACTTACAGCAAAGTCGGAAATTGAATCTCGCATACAGGGGATCGACATTGGTGCGGAGTCTTACATTACCAAACCTTTTCATCCTAAACATTTGATGGTAAGGGTAGCGAAACTGATTGAATTGCGTGAGTTGCTGAAAGGAAGATACAGCAAAAAGATATCACTCGGTGATATCAGTGATACAAAAGCAACTTCGCCAGATGAATTATTCATGCAAAAAGCCATTCGAATCATTCTGGAAAAAATGATCGACACGGAGTTCAATGGCGATATACTTGCAGCTGAAATGGGCGTAAGCAGAATGGGGCTTCACCGTAAAATTAAAGCCATGACAGGACAAAGTACCGGGGAATTTATCCGGAATATCCGTTTGAAAAAAGCTACTGAATTATTAAAAGTACAGGGTCGGAATGTGTCGGAAGTGTGCTATGATGTTGGTTTCAGCTCTCCATCATACTTCACAACCTGTTTTTCGGAAGTGTATAAACTTACTCCCAGTGAATACCTGAGACAGCACAGAAATGAAGCATAAAAAAACGGGGAACTTAATTATAAAGTATCCCCGTTTTGCTGCTTTTTTTTTGTTATTGTATTTTCACATAAATGGGCAGAATTCTTCTGTTCATATTTACATCAACCACGGTTAAAGTTAGTTTGTGATAGGGTTGTGTGATTTTGAGTGTCGAACCATCATTAAAAGTAAAAGTCTCAATCCATGGTGTTGTTACCGCATCAGCAGGAACAGGAATAGCGGCTGTAAATGTATAGCTTGCCGGTTTCAGAGGAATATCACCTTCAGGGTTGCTGAAGTTGATGTACTTGCTGTAAAGCCATGCTGAGTAGGCCAGCTCAGCTGTTTTGATTGCTACATTATCGCTTATTACAACACTGATATTCAGGGTACTGCCTTTTGTAACATTCACTGTGGGAAGGCTTACTGTTTGTAGATTGACAGTAGGAACAAATCCCCAGAGCTCTTTCGTAACAATAGCATCATCTATTACTTTAGTCTGACCGTTGCCTGTGATTGTGAGTGTTTTACTGTCGGGAACAGAATGGTCGAGCGCATTGCTTATATCTTCGGAAGTTTCGCAGGATATCAATGTAAAGAGCAAGGAGGCCATTATAAGTTTATTTGTCATTTTCATATCAATTTTTTTTGTGGATTTATTCCCATCCGGGATTCTGAATAATGGTTTTACCAGCATTGCGGTATTTCAGTATTTCTTTTCTTGGAATCGGGTACCAATACATTTTCGGATCGAAAGCACGGTTCTCAACATCGAAAGTGGTATAGATGAAGTTTCCCGAACTATCGCGGGTAATTCGCATCCCTTTCACAGGTTTATTGAGCACTGTTTCTGCATCTTTCCAGCGACGCAAATCCCAGAAGCGGTGCTCTTCAAATGCAAGTTCGATGCGACGTTCCCGCTTGATGTAATTACGCATTTCGGTTTTATTGCGCAATAAGTTGCGGTCGGCTGTATCGAAAGTACGCAGATTGGCACGATTACGAAGCCTGTCCAGTTCTGCAATGATAGCACTAAATCCGGCGGTATTGTCGTGTTCATTCAGTGCTTCTGCATAATTAAGTAGTATTTCGGCATACCGTATATGTATCCAATGTCGCAAACTGGTGTTTCCTTTGGACATATCCAGTGACTGATCAACAAACTTACTCATATAATAACCTGTTTGCGTCGCCGTTGGTGTTGAAAATAAACCATCTTTTCCTCCAACAAAACTTGCCACTACAGTATCTTTAAGTCTGCTGCCATTGAAAAATACAGTAAAACGGAGTCTATCTTCTCTTTTTCTGGGGTTAATCAGACTATAGGGGTCATTTACATTGAAATCAACCATTCTATTGATATGCGTTCTTGCTGCCATACCAAATTCCGCCACTAAATCATGTGTTGGATTCATAAATCCACTGCCCTGGAAGCTCACCGGTAAATTGAATCTTTCAATATCATTACGATTTTCTACCCTGGACGAAAACAGAATTTCAGGATTGTAAGGTTCGCTGAATATACGGCTGAGGGTGACCAAGCTGTAACGCCTTGTATCAATAATGACTTTGGCGGCATCGGCAGCACGTTTCCATTTATTCAAATCATTTTCAGGGTTGTTGAGTGGGCTGGCAGCATAAAGCAAGAGTCGCGATTTGAGGGCCAGCGGTGTCCAGCGCACCGGTCGTCCGCGATAACTATCATCGGGGTAAGCTACCGGCATCAAACTCGCTGCTGAATCGAGATCAGCTACAATAGAATCAACTGTCTGATGGAAAGGAGTCTGAACACCTCCATACAGCTCATTTTCGTTGAAAGGATTGATCACCTTCGATACATAGAATATATTGCCGTAACGCTTCAGAAGTTCGAAATGGAAGAATGCTCTCAGAAATAATGCCTGCCCTTTAAAATAGTCACGCACTTTTACGCCTTCTTTCAAATCGGGGATGCTGTTGGTTTGTGTAATGATACCATCTGGGCCAAGTTCTTGCAGGAACATATTGCAGGCTCTGATACCACGATACATATCGTCCCACACATCGTCGGGATTGGTGGTGGCATTAATTGCATTTTTGTTAAACAAATGGATAGGAGAGCCCGAGTTGGAGCAAACAGCCTCATCACTTGCTGCCGCAAGCATAGCGCCATTGAACCTGCTGTAGCCATCAGGCAGATAATTATAGACCGCATTCAGGAATCCGGGAGCAAGTCTTTCATCGGAGAAAATTTCTTCCCGGGTCAGGTTGGTGTCGGTCAGCGGATCCTTGTCCAAAAAATCGGAGCACGATTGATGAATGACAGCCAGGGTCATTATCAGCAGGATTATCCGTAAGCTTTTCATATAGGATTGTAATGTATTCATATGATTGATAGTGTGTTAATTGTAAATCTGAGGTCAGAACCGCAGGCTTGTTCCTACATTAATTACTCTTGTTTCGGGATAAAGTGTTACACCGGCATTCGGTATTTCAGCGCTGATATTATACTTGCTCATAGCGTCGAAAGAGAGCAGATTATATGCATTTACAAAGAAACGCACCTCAGCTATATTCAGTCTGCGCACAATATGTTCTGGCAGATTATAACCCAGTTCGATGGTTTGAATTCTCAGAAAATCCAAATCTTTGAGCCATAGGGATGAAGGCTGGTAGTTGTGTGGATTTGCCAGGGTGGTAAGGCGCGGATAAACAGGACTATCGGAAACACCCCAGGAGTTTTCGGCCACTTCCGCGGTAATTTTGTTGTTGTCCTGCATACCACGGAATACATTGTTGGTCATAAACATGCTGCGGTTTGCAATCCCTGTCAACAGTACTTTAAAGTCTATTCCCTGATAATTAAGTCCCAGATTGATGCCGTAATTCCATTCGGGTACCGAAGGTTTACCAAGCGGTACCATATCCTGGCTATCAATGACTTTATCGTTGTTCTGATCAATGTATTTGATGTCACCGGGTTGTACGCTTCCAAAGGTCGATTTCGCCCAGTTGTCGATTTCAGACTGATTGCTGAAAAAGCGGTCACCACTGATTTCTAGTCCCCATTGTTGGTTCACCGAGCGGCCTTGTCTGTATTCCCAGGCATTCATGCCGGCTACTTCTTCAACGGCGGTGATTGTATTGCGTGCAAAAGAAATGATACCACCGATGGAGTATTTCAATGCTCCAAGTTGGTTTTCATGTCTTGCCGATAATTCAAATCCTCTCGATAATACAGAACCACTGTTTACATACGGAAGATCTTGTCCCACATAGGAAGGACTGGTATTCCACATGCCGGTGATAATCCTGCTTCGGTCGTGATTGAAAACATCCAGTTCGAAGTACGTATTTTTCCAAAGACCGAGCTCAACGCCCAGGTTTCCATTCAGCGATTCTTCCCAATAGATATTAGGATTGGGGATACGACCCTCGGTAGCGCCATCGGTTCCGGCAGTTCCAAAGTAGTAACCTCCTCCGCTATAGAACTTTTCTTCGAATGGATAGCGGTAACCAATGCCGATATTGGAATTTCCTACCTTACCATAGGATGCTCTCAGTTTAAGATGAGAAATAGTTGCATTGTCGCTCAGAAAGTCTTCGTTACTCATAGTCCAGGCAAGCGAACCGGTCGGGAAAAATCCAAAGCGACTCCCTTTCGAGAAATTCTCCGAACCATTGTAGGCAAAACCAAATTCAGCGGCGAGTTTATTCGCATATACATAAGTTGTTCGTCCGAAGATGCCCTGATTGCGATAATCGGGATTATCACCATCGGTCGAGAGGCTCGACTGCATGTAGTTAACTTCAGCTTCGAGCAAATCTGTGCCCAGTTTACGACTGTATTGCAGCCCGAATTTGTAATTCAGCATCAGGTTAAATTCGCTTCCCCAGCCTGAGTAATTGAGGTCGATGCTGCTGCTTTCTCCAAATTGTGTATAAGTATTATCTGCATTTTGTTGAAAAACAGCATATTTTTGTCCTTTCGAACGACCATACTGTTTCACTGCATCAAAACCAAACATCCCGTTTGCCGATAAACCCTTCAATACCTGATCGAGTTTGAGTCCTGCAGTCACTGTACCCTGCAGATAACGCGCAAACCTGTCCTGAAAGCCTGTTTTGGCAATCATCCCATAAGGGTTGTAGTTATAAACCGACGAACCGGCTATGGAACTGTCGGCATTAAAAACCGGAACTGTGGGGGAGATTTTCGAAAGAGCCGACATGATAGTTCCTGCTCCGGTCGAGGGGGTATGTCTGTTTTCAACACGACCGCCGAGATTGATACCAACTGTCAGATAATCGCTGATGTCGACATCAACCGTTGAGCGGAAATTATAGCGGCTGAATTTGTTCTGTGTTGAATAGCCATCATTCTCGTTGGTATATTTGTACAGGCCTTCCTGGTCCATGATTCCCATCATCAGATAGTATCGGGCATTCTCGGTACCTCCACGGAACGATAGTTTGTAGGTTTGCTGCGGTGCAGAACTTTTCAGAAACTCATCGTGCCAGTTAGTATTAGCATACAGGAATGGATTCGATCCATCATAATTGTCGGGATTATTTTGCGGATTGGTCAGGAATAGATTATTGAATTCTGAGTCGGTTAGCCGCGAGAAATCATTGCGCAGTGCAAGGTTTCTGTATCCGACATATTCTCTTGAACCCAGATATTGCGGTAATCTTGTCGCCGACTGTGTTCCATATTGAGCAGTCAGTGTAATGATGGGCTTCCCCACAAAGCCCCGTTTGGTAGTTACCAAAATCACCCCGTTGGCGCCCCGCATACCATACATGGCGGTTGCAGCAGCATCTTTCAGGATGGTGATTGATTCAACTTCTTCCGGGTCGAGTTGTGAGAAGTCACGTTCCACATGATCGACCATCACTAAGGGAGCTGTTCCGCCACCAAAGGTTTGAACGCCACGGATAAAGAATTGTGGTTGATCCCAGCCCGGTTCAGCACCCACAGTTCTGAGTACTGTTAGTCCGCCGGCCCATCCCTGAATGGCATTTCCCAGGGTTGAAACCGGAGCTTTGGAGAGTTGTTCCGATGAAACAGTCGATTGTGCTGCAGTGAGCGACACAGCAGTGCGCTTGCCATAAGCAACATTGATCCGGGCTTCACTTTTATTTTCTTCTGAAGCGGGTTTGTTATCCGGCTCATTCGACTGCGCTTTTGCTCCGGTCGGTATGCCCAGCATAACTATCAGAATGATGATTCCCGCTGATGTTAGTTTTCTCAACATAAATATTCTATTTTCAGTTGTCGATACGTTTATTAATAACCCGGATTTTGAACGAAAAGCGGATTTTTATACATCTCACCCAGAGGTATCTGATACAGATTATTGGCAGGCCTGAAGATGCGGGTGTAGTAATTTTCCTCGCTATAGCTTACCGATGCTCCCGATTTGGTAATGATTACACGTTGCATCGGTCCTCCAAACCAGTTGCTTGCCAGTTCGCCCTCTTCGCCACCACTCCAGCGACGGGCATCCCACCAGCGATGTTCTTCAAAACTGAGTTCCACAGCCCTTTCGCGTTGCAAACGGCGTCGCATCGTTTTCTTATCGGGGGTCAGTGCAACTGGTATATCTACTACACCCGACCTGCTTCGCACTACATTTACAGCATCGCGCACCCTTTGAGTCGGGCCTTCAACCTCATTCATGGCCTCTGCATAATTCAGATACATTTCGGCCAGGCGGAAATAAATCCAGTTATGATAGGCAGTAGTGGTAGTGTTTTTCTTTACTTCTTCGGGCAGGTATTTTCTTACGAAATACCCGGTGAGGAAGGTGCCCGACGGGAATTGTGTGGTTGAAGTCGACATGTCAACCGTGGTTCCCTGCCAGCTGCTACCCTGAAAAATGATTGTTTTATAGAATCTCGGGTCGCGGTTTTGATAAGGGTTTGCAGGATTGTAATTGGAACCCTGTTCATCAATATACCTTCCGTTCGACATTTCGAATAACTTCACAAAATTATTGGTGGGTTGCACTGCTCCGGCTCCTCCGAAATCGCCGGAGGGCATCCAGACATTGATTTCATTGCTGCCAAAGCCAACAGGGCCTTCATGTTTGTGGAATATAATTTCTTTATTGCCATGTTCACGGCGTTTGAAGAACAACTTCTCATAATCATCTGCCTTATTGGTAGCGCCTGTCTGATGTAACTCGTAAACTGCATTACCACTTTCATCTTTCAGATTGATAACTGCCAGAGCAGCATCAGCAGCTTTCTGCCACCAGCTTTTGCCGTCTTTTTCCATCCAGTCGTCGACCGTTCCTCCCATGCCCCAAAGTCCGGTTTTAGTGCTGAACAAAGGACTGGCTGCGTATAGTAAGGCCCTTGCTTTCAGCGCCATGGCTGCTCCTCTGGTAGCTCTTCCGTATTCGTTGGTGTTGAGCGTTACAGGTAACCATGCAATTGCCTGATCGAGGTCTTTCATGATAAAGGCAAATAACTCGCGATAGCTGTTGCGTGCTCTCATCAGGTTATCGCCCGGAATGAATAAATCGGTTTCAGTGAGTATAGGCATTCCCCCAAACCTTTTCAGCATTTCATTATAGTAGAATGCTCTCAGAAAATACACTTCTCCAAGCATTTTTTCCCTGGTTTTCTGGTCGGGAAAAGGAATAATATCCTTTTTGCTAAGAAAAAGATTGGCTTTTCTGATGGCTGAATAATGATGGAATATCAAAGCATCCACACCATCATAGGAGCCCATATTAAAATTTTTAGTGCCATGATAGCCCTGATTCGACTCCGATTCGTCGGAGGCAGACGACAGGGGTACAGGCTGGAAGTTTCCGAGTGCGTTGAATCTTGTTTGCAGGCCGCTATAAATATCGGCATGAAATGCCTGAGCATTGACGAAATTGTTAAACACCTTTTCTTCGTCGAGATTGACATTGGGTGCGCGATCAAGAAAATCGTCGCACGAAACAAAAATCAATGCCAGCAGTATAATCAGTGAATGTATATATTTCATGGGATTACTTTTAGAATGTTACATTTAAACCGATGTTAAAGGCGCGTGTCGGGGGCATTTTGCCTCCACGGTTATCTCTGTTGTCCGGATCAAGATATTTCTCGACCGACCATAGAAAAGTGTTGTTGGAGGAGAGATATATTCTCGCACTGCTCATCAGTGCTTTGCGAATCAATATATTTGGGAGCGAATAGCCCAGTTCAATGTTTTTCAGTCTTACATATGTTCCTGAGCCGGCTTCGTAGGTGGAATAATAGCGCTCGTTGTTAATCCATGTTTTTCCGTAGAAGCGGGTAAACTGTGCATCCTGTGCAATTTCGGGGGCCCAGTAGTAATTGTGTTTTTCGAATACGTTGTCGTTGTTCGAGAATGCCCACATGATTTCCCAGTTTTTCATAAACAGTGAATTGGCTGAACCCTGAAACAATACCGAAAAGTCGAATGACTTATAATTTCCTCCAAACGATAAACCGTATTGCAGTTCGGGTACTGTTCCATATCCCTGCCTGAAGGCATCGTCGCGGTTGATAACACCATCGTTGTTGAAATCAAGGAATTTCAGGTCGCCCGGAACAACTTCCACATTGCTCGGAAGTCCGTTATGAATTCCAAGTTGTGAAGGGCTGTTCCAGATATCTTCATAACTGCTGAAATATCCCAAATGGGTATACATCAGGGGAGTTCCAATAGGATATCCTTCTTCTTTCTGATAGGGTAATAAACCCAGTGGATCAGCTTTCTTTAAAACTTTGTTGCGGTTATAAGTGAAATTTCCGCGCACATAATAGCTGAAATCATTACTGATTTTCTTATTATGGCGCATTTCAATTTCGATACCTTTGTTGGATGTTTCGCCGATGTTGGCCACTTTGAAGCCGGCACCAACGTAATCTGGTTTTACAGCATCGATATTGGTGAGGATATTGTTGCGGAATTCATCAAAGATATCGACATTTACTCCAAACAAACCATTAAAAAATTCGGATTCCAAGCCAATATTGAATTTTCGGGCTACTTCCCAGGTTACCAGTTTGTTGGCAATGTCACCCTGTCTTATTCCGCCGTAAAAGTTGTTTCCTGTACCAAAAGTATATCCTCCGGCATTTGTAAATTCCTGCAGAAAAATAAAACGGTCGTCGCTTTTATCATTTCCCACCCAACCGAGTGAGCCACGTATTTTAAGATTGGAGATGATGCTTGAAAGAGATGATTCGGTCATGAATCGTTCGTTGCTCACCAGCCAGCCTCCGGCAAAAGCCGGAAAAAAACCGTACTGCATACCTGGAGGGAAGTTTTCGGATCCATTGTAACCAACATTTATTTCAGCAAAGTATCGGCGATCGAAATCGTAAGTGGCACGCCCAACCAATCCCTGATCGGCAAAAGCAACTTCAGCATTGCGTATAAATTCGTTCCTGTTTCCAAGGAATAATCCACTGACAGTATGTTTTTCGAAGCTGCGGTTATACATGATACCTCCTTCAAGATATAGTTTATACCAGTTGTAGTTTCTCTGTACTCCATTGTAAGCGAGCGGACTGTCTTCGCCGAATTTCTGATAACTGTTTGTTAACTGATCATACATGTATTCCGCTGTTGATCTTGTCCAGGAACGACCGTTTTCGCCCTGTGTGTCGAAAGAGGCCTGCACTTTTACTGATAAACCTTTGGTGATAAAATCGAGTTTCTGAGTCAGACTTAAACTCGATTCGAGCGTACTGGTCACGTTTTTATATATACCGGATTCTTTCAATGTACGCATCACATTGCCACCGGTGCCGCTGTAAGTGCCATTAGGATTATAAATGGGGTTGGTACGTCCGGTTACTGCAAAAGCAGCCCGGTAAATATTCCAGCTACTCCAGATGGTGCTGGCAGGTGAATTCAGATTTTCGACCCGGGCACCTACACTAAGCGAAGCTGAAAGGTTCTTTGTAATCTCTATGTCAATATTGTTTCTGAAATTAAATCTTGAATAACGGGTAACATCATCATTTTTGTAAAACCCATTTTGATTGATGAAACCTCCTGAAATAAAGTATTTTACGGTTTGACTTCCTCCCGATACATTCACATTATATTGTTGTTGGGTTGAATACTCTTTCATGATACTACCCACCCAGTCAACGTCGGAATGGGTCCAGGGCGAAGCTCCGGTTCGCCACAGGGCTAGATCGTATGCCAATGTTCCACCTTTTGCAAGAGGTGTTCGGTTTTTATACTGTCCCCAGTCCTGCAGGTATGCCAGGTTCGTAGCATCATAAGCCCCTAACGGTTGAGGGATATTGATAGGTTGTGTAACAGCTGTTTGTGCGGTTACCGAAATTTTCGGTTTGCCCAGAGCACCACGACGGGTGGTAATGATGATAACACCATTGGCTCCCTTTACACCATAAACCGCTGTGGCTGAAGCATCTTTCAGAACGTTGAAAGTTTCGATTTCATTGGGGTCAATTTTGGCAAATTCGGTACGTACAATACCATCCACCACATATAGTGGTGTGGCATTATTCCAGGTTGAACGTCCACGTATGAAAATATCAGCCACATCGCTGCCAATCTCACCCGAACTTTGTACCACCTGAATACCGGCAATTTTTCCAGCAAGAGATTGCGAGATATTTGAAACGGGTACTGAAACCAGAGCTTTGTTGTTTATGGATGAGATAGAGCCCACCACCGATTCTTTCCTTTGTGCACCAAAACCTACAACCACCAGTTCGCTGAGAACTTTAGTGGCTTCCTTCATGCGTACTTCAATCTGTCGGCGGCCCTGTATCGGAACTTCTGTTGGTTCATAACCCATATAACTGAAAACAAGAATATCTCTTTGCAGATTGCTTGATTCAATATTAAAACTTCCCCGAACATCGGTGATAGTTCCCTGGCTTGTACCTTTGATAGTGATATTTACTCCAATAAGTTCTTCACCCGAAACTGCATCGGTTACTTTTCCAGAGATATACGTGCGCTCTTGGGCGTGAATAAAACCCATCATACAAATGGAGTATATGATAATGATATATAGTCGCTTCATGCTATTATTTGTTTAATTATCAGTAACTTACTTTCCTGAATTTGAAAACATAGGTTTTTAGTGTCTGAAATTCTTTTCTGATGGTCAGGTAATTATCATCAGTCACTAATTTCGGAAAGTATGGGTCTTTGCCTGCACCGGCATTTTTTATTTCAATGAAGTCGGCAGGATGTGGTGCAAATAGCATAGCGTACCTCTTTTCTCCTTCAAAGGTTTTTATTTGCAGTTCCATGTCATCTTTCCCGAGTTTGAGAATGCTGAAACGTGATTGTATATGATATTTTGCCCACTGCCTCTGAACGCTTGCAATGGTATCGATAACATTTGATTTTCGTGTAAGTACCACTTTCCCGCTGTCGGTGGTTAGCGTTGGATTGAATTGCCACTTATCAGTGCTGATATTCATCCATTTACCATCGAGCATACTCCAGGTGCCATAAAATGTGGTTGGTCCATTGCCCCCGATATAGGATTTGAAAGTCTGATGGTAGTATCTCACGATTCCGTTGGGTTCAATCAGTAATTTGAGACTTTGTTGTTCGGGAGTCAGTGAAACGGGAGTACCATCCTCAGTAACCGATACCTGTTGCCACAAACCCGCAGCGGCTGTTTCCTCAAACTGCTCGGTTTCGCATGCTACCATCGAAAAGAGTAATGAAATGAGCAGTATTAATGAAAATGTGTTTTTCATAAGTGTGCAGTTGTGTTTTAGTCAATATTGATTGATGCTACGCGACGAAATACCAGGGTTGATTTGATGATATCACCGGTGGCAGAAAATTCTGTTTTTACAAGTGTGAGTTGTTGTTCTGAAACGGCAGGTTTCCAGGAAACAGGTAAATCAACGGCAAGATTGAAAAGACCTCCCGAATAGCTCCAGCCCGACCTTCTTACAACCTTTTGTGTATTCACTGCAACTTTGCTGGAATCGCATAAAATACATATCTGATCAGGGTTTATTTGTATCAACATCCGGGTACTGTCTTTGGCTTTCGCCTGACCATCAATGGTATATGATGTTTGATGCCAGGTGCCGGTAATTCTGGTTGCTGTATCGTCAGATTCTTCTTCACAACTGATCAGCGTGAAGGGCAGCAATACGATGGTAAACAGGAAAAGTGCCCTGCAGACCGGGATTATGTTTTTCATGGGAAGTTTGTTTGAAGTATATTAAAAGCTGTCGGGTTTACTTGTTAGCCCGACAGCTTTATCAGAATCAATGAATTACAACTTTGCGATTATAAGAAGAACCATTGCTGGTGGTGGTTTTAACTATGTACACGCCCGAAGCAGGAACACTCATCTGAAGTCCTGAGCTGATAGAGCTGGCTTGCGATACTTTTTTGCCCATTAGTGAGTAAACCTCTGCCGAAACAACATTACCGCTAACAAAAATGGTTTTTCCTCTCGAAAAGACTTTAAAGTCAGCAAAGATTTCCGGACCTGTCGAAGTAGGCGCTTCTACTTTTGTGCGTGGTTCTTCGCTCTGATTGATGGCAGCAGCATCAAGGTAGAAGGTTCCTGCCGGTGAGTTGATGTACTGATCACTTTCGTTTCGACGAACATCGAACCGAACTGTAAATTCAGACACATACCCCAGACTGGTAACATCCAGCACGCAGTCGATCCATTTGCCTTTATCATCGGACCAGTATTTGATGTTATCACCACTGTCAACCTGTTTTCCTGTAAAATCCTTGGCATTGAGTTGGACCACATAAAAATCTTTGGTAGCATCCATTTCAGGAATATTAACCATTACATGCAAATAAGATGATTTACCATCTTGCCCTACTTTTAGAATGCCGGGGAATTTAAACATCGGACCCTGCCACCAGGCAGAATTAGCACTCTTGTTGAACTTCATCACTTTGGTTGAGTTTAAAACACCCGTTTCAGCTGTGAAAGGATTATTGACAATTTCGTAGGTGTTTTCAGTGTTTTGAGTGTCGATGCGACTTACCCATTTGTTCCAAGACGACTGGATGCCCATAAACAGAGACATTTCGGTGTCGGGAAGAATGTTAATGCCACGTGGAAGAGGATTGCTGCTTAGCACAATTTCATCGAAATAATAATCAGCACCCGGATTATCTTTGGCTCCACTCCAGTCCATTGAAACCCCAAACATAAATTTGCTAAGTGGTATCTGATTGTCCATCAAATGTTTAAGGTCAATAACTATATCTTCCCAAACACCTGCTTTGGCATTCTGTCCATCGAATCTGAGTTTGCCTTTATCTGCATCGCTTAATGGCCAGTCTACATTCAGACAAACCATCCAGGTATCGTTGAGTTTTTCACGATAATGAAGAATGTGCAGGTAGCGATTGGCTTCGGTGATAGTTATTGGATCAGTCATTCTGAAATTCAAAAAGTTGGCCCACCAGTCGTGGTTAGCGTCGAGTTTTACCATGTACGCATTGTTGGTGTTGTTCATGGTTTCATCTTTCACTGCATTGGCAACAACCCCGTTGAAAAGCACAAATGGCTTGGGAGGAGTTTCGCAAAAAACAGTTAACGTAATAGGTTCTTCACCCATAGGTTTTTCGTAAGTGGCAAGCACAGTCTCATTGGCTGTGTTCGCTGCAAATAGGCAACAAGCCCCGAAAACCATTGCCGATAGTGTAATGATTCTTTTCATGATGTTTTTTTTGTGTTAATAAAAGTTGGTTGTTAAAAACGTTTGCAAAATTATCCGATAAAAATTTATACTGTTGTGTTATTGTAACAAGATTTTTCAAATCTGTATCAATAGTATGTTTTAGTATATTTTGAAAAATTAGTTGACTATTATCTTTTTAGCAAAAACTTGTTCATTTTCAACACATTTCAGCAAATATACACCCGGAATAAGTGAAACTGCAAGTTTTCCGTTGGCGGGAATCATTCCTGTGGCAGTATGCAAAGTGCCAGCCGTATCGAAAATGAAAAGTTCAATCATCCCGTTGTTTGCAGGATTGGATAATTCAAATGAGTTATTCTGATAGATTATTTGCTGTTGACCGCTATAAACCGGATATCCGGTCGACGTTTTTGTTTGCAGAGGTATCACAAAGGTAGTCACTGTTTCGGGTTGCGAGTTGTACGAAAACTCCTTACCTGTGATATTGAAAAATGTTTCAGAAGTTCTCACTCCCAGTGATTCCTGTGCTCTTGTGCGTATTTGTTTTACCCTTCCAAATCCATCAAAACGGGAAAGGTCGAAATTGAAGTTTTGGGTCATTTGTTCTTTGTTGCTGACAACTATAACGAGTTCTTTTTCGTTGGGACTCAAAGCTGCAATGCTGTTAAAGGCCGAACTTGAAATGATGCGGTAGCCGGGTTTAATATACCTGCTGAACTGAGCTCTGACATAATACGATATCGCCCGTGTAACCGGATTCTGCAAATTACTGTATTCTCCAACTATCAGTCCCCAGGTCGGACTACCATCGGCGGCCAGTTGCCAGTCGATCCAGGCTGAACATTTCATTTCTCTCAGGTCGGTGATAATACGGTCAGAAATCGTCATAATTTGAAACTCATTGGTGCCCCCGACATTAAGTGGTCCGGATTCCGATTGCCAGAGTTTTTTGTTATTTGTAACAGTCCAGTTGTACAGTTCGTTTCTACGTGAACCATGATAGCTGTGTACCGAAACCAAATCAATTTTAGGTACGATATCTCCTGCATTTTTGTATGCTTGCATAGCCGATAGTCCGGCATCAATCGAATTGGCATCATTGGCGGTAATCCTGCAGTAAGATAGCATGTTTTTCTCGCTCAGTTTGGCATAGAGTTCACGAATCATCACTATCTGATCGTTATGGCTGAAGAAACATCCTTCCTGATTGCCGAATGCCTTCCACCAGCCACCATCGGGCTCGTTGAAAGGTTCGAGATAATTGAAGCTAATTCCGAGTGAATCGTGATAATAGCGCACAACCTCAGTAAGATAATCGGCAAAATCATCGAACATATCTGATTTCAGGTTGGTTACATTGCCTTCCACACTTCCTGCCGAACAACCACTGCGGGTCATCCAATAGGGAGGGGAGTTTGAAAAAGCCACCAGTTGTATGTCGTTCGATCCAAATCTCGCAATTCGGGAAGCAATTAACTGCTGAAGTATTTTTCTTTGATTGGCATCCTGAGTCCAGTCGTAGGCTGCAGTAGCCGAAGCCCTGTAACCGGGCATATTTCCGCCATCGCCGCGCATATGATTATGTGTTGGGTCATCACCTCCTCCGATATTGAATCTGAAAATATTCATGTTCAGTCCGGTGTTCGGGTCGGTAATCCAGTCGCAAATCGTTTTAATCTTACTGTCGGAATAGCCTCCCATGATATTTGCCCACCAGCAAAGCGAACCTCCCCAACCTTCAATGACCTGATGTTTTACCGTAGGATCAATGGTCACCATGGATTTAGTAAGTGAATTGGGATCATTCGATAAACGAATCTGGTCGAAATAGTAAGTTCCCGCATCATCAGCAATTTTGATAGCAAACATCTTCAGATTGGTGCCTATGGGAATGTTGATAACAAAGTCGATCCACGCTCCGGTAGCAGCATTGCTTTGCCAGTTGTCGCTGCTTTGTGCGCCTCCATCAGGCCGATAAGTTATAGCGATGCGGGAGCCGGTGGTTTTATAAACCAAGACATGCAGGTACTGATTTGCTGTAGTAATTTGTACAGCATTCATGAGATTGATTTCCAATCCTGTCCAATAGGGATCACCGGTCTGCTTTACAATTTTATAGGCATTCTGGCTCGGATTGATGGTGTTTATCAGTGGATTCGGTGCCGACCAGGTGCTTGTCGACGGTCCGGCATTGGAATAATTCAGCCATGAGCCCACAGTAGGGGGAATCGTTGAACTCTCGAAATCGAGTAGCATGGTTTCCTGACTGAAAGCATTGATAGCGCCGAAAAAGAAGAAAAAAGATATGGCAAGTAGCGTTTGTCTCATGGTCTGAAAAAAAAGTGAGATAGGATTTTTAAAATACTGCAGCTGCATTTTGCAGCAACTGCAGTATGCCGATGTATTTAGAATACAACCGCTAAGCGTGTTGATTCATTGCCGATATTTACAATGTAAATCCCGGGGTTCGTCACTTTAATTTCTGTACGACCATTCACAGGTGTTTCAGAAACAAGCCGTCCGGTCATGTCGAAGATATGCGCTGTTGTAACAGCATTAGGTTCAATAACTATTTTATTACCCTGTGCGAAAATCATTCTGGCGTTTTTCAAACCGTTGAGTGAAGTAGTAACACCTACACGCGGATTCTGATTATCATCAAGATAGAGTTCATCCACATAATAATTGCCGGCGGCAGTGCCAGCCCAATGTCCGCATTTGATTGCACCTCCGGAGATGAAAGGGTAGGTGGAAACATCGAGCACAACATCATGCCATACGTTGGCAGTTGGAATCGTGGCTACAAAATCGCTGATCACTTTGGTGCTGCCCATTCTTACATCAAACACCACTCTCTGACCATCCTGAGGAACCATCACCAGTGCATGCAGGTATTTGTGGTTTGCGTCAATCTGTACTGGGCTTGAGAAAGAATATTCGAAACCTGTCCACCAGTTGGTTGTGGCGGCTGCCACACGTTGTCCGCAATTATCTGTATTGTTGAGCTGATTTTTCAACGGGTTTGTTGTTGGGTATGTAACCGGATTATTCCCATCAGCATAGGTAGTTACACCTCCGATATTTCCTGTAGTTCCCGACTCAAAATCCCAAAGATTTTTGGCAACAATGTAATTTGTGCCTCTTGGCAGGGGGTTGGTGTTCACAACAATCTCATCGATAAAGGCGAACTTATCGGTATTATTCAGTATTCTGCCTGCCGGATTATTGTTGAATCCGAGGTCGGCCAGGAAATTTATCTGAATAACATTTCTGCCTGAACTACCACCATTCACCTCAAAAACAATGTCCTGCCATTGTCCTATGTTGGAATAACTATTCATGCCACGGATATCTGTACTACCATCACCCCCTGCCGTAGTAGCATCTACTCTGATAGCGATATCAGGTTGAGCATGATACCTCACAAGTACGTGTATGTAATACCTTGTATTGGCAGGAACCGAAAAACTTACCGGAAAATGAACCATTTCCCACCAGTTGGAAGTGGTACGGCCAATTTGTCCGCTTCTGGCAGTGGTATTCAATCCTGCCGACAGGGGATTGGCCACTTCGGTATAAGACGCACCATATTTGGTGACAATAGCAGGCGAACCACTTTCGAAATTGTTCAAAACCTGATCAATAGCAAATGCTGATGTGAAAAATCCCAGCATTGCACACATTAAAAGTAATAGCTTTGTTTTCATGTCTTAAATTTTAAAAGTTACAATTAAAGAGATATTTTTATGAACTCTACAAAGATATTCCTGCAAGTTGAAAAGTACTTTCAACATGATATCAATTTCAGTTGTTTTTGTAACAATTTAAGCTATTCTGTTAGTAGCCGGTTCAGTTCTTCCTGATTTATCTTGCCTGATGGACTAAATTTATTTGAGTTCATGTATTCGAGTACACTAATCAGTAATTGTTTCGCTTCAGGTCGGTTGTCGATATTGCTAATCAAATCCATGGATGAGAAAATCAACTGACCTTTAGCCATTTGTGCTTCGAATACGGAACAAAGCCGGCGGTTTTTCATGAAATTATCCACATTTTCCACGATGGCTGTTGCTCCGGGGATATTGTCGATATTGATGGTTCGTGATTTTTTGCACAAATCCCACCACTGCCAGTTGGTATGCATTTCGGTTGGGAATAGTTTGAATGCAGGGTGCGACGGGTTCATCAGCAGACCCATGGTTCCCGGTTGGTTAGGAAAGTGAACCGGACTCCAGAATACCTGAACGAATTTTCCTTCCAAACCCTGAATATTTTCCGTTTTCGGACTAAAAAGCACTTTTCTACCTGCTTCGAGTGCCAACCATGCTTCTTCTTTGTTTGAAGTTACCAATACATTACCGGAATTGATGGTTTGATTGGCGGGATAAACCCATATATCCCAACTGTTGCGGTATTCGGTGCCTTCAATGGCTAATTCGACTGATAATTTGGCAGCACGCGTAATGTCATTCAGCTTTACATCCATTTTTCCAGCTGTAGTGAGTGTTCCGCGCTGCGCATTTACAGGCTGACTGTAACCCGATTGTATGATTTTAGCACCGTCTTTAACAGCCCAGTAGATGCGTTTGTTTTTCAAGTCATCTTTTCCGTAATTGGCTACTTCCATGCTGGCTGTGAAGGTCTCATTGTTGGTGTATGCAGCCTTTTCGAAGCGAATGAGAGGAACAACCGGAGCACAAAACTCCCTGAACTTAGCTGCATCTATGAGTCCTTTGCTGTCCCAGAACGCATCAAGTAATCCCACCAGTGCAGTTCCCTGACCGGGAAAATCGTGCAGATCGAGGAGTTGGAATCCGCTGATACCGGAGGTTTTTAACGCCCGCTCAATTTCTTCCTTGTATAGAATTGCTGCCAGTTTTCCTGAAGCCATCAGATAATCATGGGCTTTGTGAAAAAGTCCTTTTTGCTCTAAATCAGCTTTTACGGCTTTAAAATTGAGTGGGTCAAGCACCCCTGTATATTTTTTTATCTCCTCAAGATTGGGATAAACAGCATATTGTCCGATTTCATGTGTGATAAGCGGTACCGGCAATCCGGCTACCGATTGTGCATAGTCTTTGGTGAAAGTTGGCGATTCGGTGTCGAAAACACCCTGACCACGCACCCAACCTTTGTCGGTATATTGGGTGATGAAAAAATCATCATTCCTTTCCGGCCATTTACCATGTCCACTTTCAAAAGTAAATGAGGTGTTGGTGTATAGTCTGCGCGGGTCTTTTTGCTTCAGTTTATCCACAAACTCATTCAGGAATTTGAAATCGGGCTGTAATTCGTTGCCCAGACTCCAGTAGCAGAACGAAGGATGATTCCCATATTCCCTGATGATGCG
This sequence comes from uncultured Paludibacter sp., assembly GCA_964350125.1. Classification (GTDB taxonomy): domain Bacteria; phylum Bacteroidota; class Bacteroidia; order Bacteroidales; family Paludibacteraceae; genus Paludibacter. The sequence goes on from CAYGJI010000009.1 coordinate 41,334, forward strand.
GTCAGCTTCGTTAAAGAGAAATTGATTAGTTGGTTCATCTTTATTGATGTTCAGCGACCACAAAGGTAATTCCGCCTGAAGATAAAAACCCAGTTCATCAGCAGCTTCGAAAGCGGCTTTGGGTGGGCACCAGGAATGAAAACGCAGGTGATTTAAACCCCATTCGCGCGCCCTGAGCATCAGTTTTCTCCAACCTTCTTTTTCCATCGGAGGATAACCTGTTAGCGGGAAAACAGCACATTCGAGGGTTCCGCGGAGGAATATATTTTTTCCGTTCACCTGCAATCCGCTGTTTTTATTTCCGAGTTCACGCATGCCAAACTGTGTTTGCTTTGACGACAGCGTTTTTCTGCTACCCAGCGAAACATTCAGGGTGTATAAATTTGGGTTGAATTCGTCCCACAAAGCTGGTGAAGCGCCCATCGGGTAATCGAAGGTAAAGCTTTCACGTTCGGAGTTGATTTGAACCGGATATGTTTTTTTAGCAACTGCATCACCATTATTCTTCAACACTGCAGCCATTTGTAATTCCGAATTCAGTTTTTTGCCTGTGAAATTCAAAACATCCACCCGAACTTTGATTCGTTTATTTTTTAAATCGGGAAAAACCTGAATTTCATCAATCCTGATTTTTTCTTCTGCAATACAGGAAATCTCTCCCAGAATACCATTCCAGATGATTTGGGTTTCGTTGGTATAGGCATGTGCGAATAAACGTACCGAATTGTCGTATTTACTGCTGTTATCAACCCTGATCGTGAGTCTTTGTTTCCCTGGTTTGAGGTAGTTTGTGAGGTTAAAATAGTGGGGTGTCGACAGGCTTTCCTGCTTCGACTTTAGCTCACGACCATTAACCCATACGCGTGTTTCCCAGATAACCCGCTCGAGTTTCAGGGTCAACTGTTTGTTTTTCCAGTTTTTTGGTATGATGATTTCGCGGGTGTACCATGCCGGTCCTACGTAACTGTTTTTGCGGGTTAATCGCAACACCTGTGGTTTCTCTAACTTTGGGGTGAGTGTATTGGCAATTCCCAATCCGGCATCGTCGGTGGTTCCCGGAAGTTTAATTTGTTGTACAAATGATGAGTTGTGCCAGTTTTGTTGTAAACCCATATCCGTACTATCGAGTTGCACCTGCCAGATGCCCGACAAATCGAGTTTCATTTCAGTAGCACCGAGGGAATTGAATGTCAGTAATAGAGCGAAAAATAACGCTGATTTAAAGATGGAATTCATATCTAATAAGTAATAAGTGGTAAAAGAAACAAGAGTTATACGAATGCAAATTAAAGGTAATTCTGATGCCTGCAAAATAGATTATTTTACTATTTCCATGGACTTAACCTTTTTTCCTGCTGCGATAATCGCTGGGAGATACACCCATCACTTTGCTAAACAATCTGCTGAAGTAAAATGGGTCGTCAATCCCTATCATCAGACTGATCTGGTTGATTTTCATATCGCTGAAATCGAGGTAGTGGCAGGCTTCCTGAATTTTCAGATGCGACAGGTAATTCAATGGAGAATAGCCTGTTTTTTTCTGAAACACAGACGACAGATGCGATGAGGATATGCCAAGATAATCGGCAATCTGTTTCAGACTTAGTCTTTTTCGGATATTCTCCCTCATATAATGTATAGCTTCATCGGCAATATCCTTTTGCTGACTATTGCGATGGGTACAATTGCGGTATGCTGTCAGCGATTTGATTGACCCGAGGAAGTGGAACAAAGCTGTAGTGCTGTATTCCAGATTGCTTTTACTATAGCCGTTACGAAGTGTTGAAAAAATTTCATCGAACAACTTAAACCTTTCTTCTATCCGGGAATCATTTTGTGGGGAAATAAGCATCGGTTTATTCAAATCATCAGCAAAATAAGAAGCAGCTTGTCCATCGAAATGAATCCAATAGATTGTCCATGGATGCTTGCGATTACTTCCATAGGAGTGAGCCTTGTTTTTGGGGAGAATAAATACCTGATTGGCACTTACTTTATAGGTTTGGGAATCAATTTCGTACCAGCCTTCACCTTCGGCACAATAGATAAGTATATATTGCATGGCTTCTTTCTTCTCCCGCTTACGGTAGTGAAAATCAGCCTTAGGATAAATGCCAATGTCGGTGATGTATAGCAATGATCCCAATTCAGTTGTACAATAGTCATTTACAACCGGTATAGGAAGTATCACCGCACGTTCGCCCGTAAAGCCACTTTTAATCTTTGCCATGATTGACGATTAATTGTTTCGGGGTCAAAAATAAGGGATTTATATTAATTATCCCAAGAAGTGTAAGATAATCTATGTAAATCGTATTTTTTTCTATTCGTTGATCATAAAAATCCTGCTTACTTTGCAACGCAATCTTAATCATCAAAGAAAAAATAAATCTATATATCATATGAATAACATTAATAAATCTTATGTGTTTGCAATTTCGATGGTTTCGGCCATGGGAGGGTTGCTGTTCGGTTACGACTGGGTGGTGATTGGAGGGGCGAAACCGTTTTACGAACGGTTTTTTGATATCAGCACTTTGCCGTCACTTCAGGCCTGGGCGATGAGCAGTGCTTTGATAGGTTGTATTGCAGGTGCGCTGTTTTCAGGAATCATTTCGGATCGTTACGGTAGAAAGCTTCCGCTCATCATAGCCGCTTTACTTTTTACTGTTTCGGCGTTGGGCACTGGTATGGTGTCGGATTTTAACTTATTCATTGTATTTCGCATTGTGGGAGGTGTGGGTATTGGTCTGGCTTCTGCTTTGTCGCCCATGTATATTGCTGAAGTTGCACCGGCCAAAATGCGGGGTGGCTTTGTTTCGCTCAATCAATTCACAATTGTGGTCGGAATTCTGGCCGCTCAAATTATCAATATGTTGATTGCCGAAAAGGTGCCTGCGGGTGCAACCGATACATTTATCAAAGAATCGTGGAACGGACAGATGGGTTGGCGCTGGATGTTTATGGTTGAGGCTATTCCTGCTTTTATATTTTTCGTATTGGTAACACTTGTGCCTGAAAGTCCGCGTTGGTTAGTAAAAGCAGGGCGCGCCGAAAAGGCGGTTCCCACACTTACACGCATCGGGGGAGCTGAATATGCCCGCATTGAAATTGAAAATATCCGCGAAACACTGAAATATGCTTCCGAAAAGGTTAATCTGCGCGAATTGTTCAAAAAATCCTATCGTCCTATCCTCTTAATCGGTGTTTTTCTGGCCGTTTTTCAGCAATGGAGTGGATTAAATACCGTGTTCAACTATGCTGATGAGATTTTCAGGGCAGCCGGCTACGGCGTGAGCGATACCCTTTTCAATATTGTCATCACCGGAAGTGTAAATCTCGTTTTTACTTTAGTGGCCATGTTTACTGTGGATAAGTGGGGTCGGAAAAAGCTGATGCTGTTTGGAGCTGCAGGTCTCACCATTACCTATATTCTACTCGGTTCAGCCTTTTTCTTCGGGCTGAAAGGTGTTGCGGTATTATCCTTAGTGGTGATTGCCATCGGTGTTTATGCGATGTCGCTTGCGCCGGTTGTCTGGGTTATTCTTTCTGAGATATTTCCAAACAGAATTCGGGGAGCCGCTATGGCGCTGGCTACTTTCGCGCTCTGGGTAGCCTGCTTCATACTCACATACACTTTCCCGTTGCTGAATGCATCGTTGGGCGCTGCAGGCACTTTTTGGGTGTATGCTGCAATTTGTTTTGTAAGTTTTGTTTTCCTGCTGATAAAACTTCCTGAAACAAAAGGAAAGTCGCTGGAGGAGTTGGAAAAGGAATTGATGTAACCTCACCCGGGGGAGAGAGGGGAATTTGGAGAACCACACCCCATGTTTGAGAATAAAAAACCTCACCCCCTGCCCCCTCTCCCCGGGGAGAGGGGAATTTGGAGAACCTCACCCCTGATCCCTTGCCATGGGGAGAGGGGAATTTGGAGAACCTCACCCCTGATCCCTT